>JAGNMT010000619.1 GCA_017991025.1 Verrucomicrobiales bacterium | reverse complement strand
AAGCCCGTCACCTCCGGCACGTTCTAACAACGCGTGTCGAATCCCTGTTGCTGATTGAATCCACATGAAAAGACCTCCCGCTTCCATATTTGCCATCTCATCTTTCGTGGCTGCGCTCGTAGGAGTAGCCTGCACCACTACCGTGCCTGAGACCGGCAGAAAGCAGGTCAATTTTCTGGATCCCGCTCAAGAGGCATCGCTGGGACTCACCGAATTCCAAAAGATGAAACAAACGTTGCGGATCTCGACGGATCCGGGTTACAACGCCCTTGTTCAACGCGTCGGAAGGCAGCTCTCGACCTACATGCCCGTGCCCAATGCTGAATGGGAGTTTGTCGTCTTCGAGGATCCTTCCCCCAACGCTTTCGCTCTCCCGGGCGGAAAAGTGGGTATCCATACGGGCCTTTTCCAGATTTCTCAAAACGAGGCCGGCCTGGCCGCCGTGATTGGTCACGAAGTCGCTCATGTCGTCGCCCGCCACTCGGGTGAGCGGCTTTCGCAGAACGCTATTGCAGGGGTCGCCGTCGCCGGTGCCGGTTACGTGCTTAATAAGGACGGCCGCAATGGTGCCCTCGCCACCGCTGCCATGGGTGGAGGAGCCCTCGTCGCCACCAAAGCCTGGGGGCGCGGACAGGAACTCGAGGCTGATCGTATGGGTGCCATTTTTATGGCGCGGGCAGGATACGATCCGAGAGAATCCATCGAACTATGGAAGCGCTTCGCCGATTGGCGGACGAAAAACAAGCAGGGCGGAGGAGGGCCTCAATTCCTGAGCACTCACCCGCTCGACGAGAAGCGTATCGCCGAGCTTGAATATTACATGCCTCAGGCTCTCGCCGAATACAGACGCTGAGAGTATGGACAAGGCAGCCTGCCGCCGGTCTTGCTTTGACCGCATCAAGTCCATCAGTGCCGGGGCAAAACGCACCTGCTCCCAAGCCATTTGTGACCACATAGCCGCATCCCCTGCCTTTAACGAGGCGTCGATCATTTTCAGCTTCATCTCTCTCCCGAGCGAACCGGATCTTAGCCACCTCAGCCTTGTCTATCCGGAAAAACGATGGGCTTTTCCCAAAGTCCGCAGCGGCGATGGTCTCGCGTTTCACACCGTCAGTTCGCGGGACGACCTGAAACCGGGAGCACTCGGACTTTTAGAACCCGACCCTGCGCGATCCGAACTCCTCCGGCCGGATCAGGCCCATCTCATCCTCGTGCCGGGAGTCAGCTTTGATCCGATCACCCGGGCGAGGCTCGGGCGCGGCAAAGGGTACTACGACCGTTTCCTTGCGTCTACGCTGGTTGGTGAAAAGAAACCCGTTTTCATCGGTGTTTGCTTTTCAATACAATTCTCGGCCATCGAAACAGAGCCTCATGACATTCCGATGCATCGCCTGGTCACGGAACAGGGATGGGTGAACTGATCGGTGGAGCAGCGATCACTGAAAAGATCCGCCAATTCCGGCCTCACGCAAAGCCTGCATGATATCGTAGGGTTTGAAGGCCTTCCCCTCGATTTTAACGGACTTCGCGCCTGCTTTCGCCGCTTGAGATTTTACGCCGTCTACGGACTCGACCGCTTTCGCAAACGCTTTTACACAAGCACTGCAACAGAGATTCGCATCGCGAACCACCATAACGTCGGTCACAAATTCATCGGGTTTCAGGTCGGCAATCTTTACCGCTTCGTTGTCCGAGACACCGTAAAAACCGTTGGCAAGGACCGCTCCGAGCGCCGCCTTCGCGTCTTTACCGGACGGAGCGGCAATAATGATTGACTCCGTCTTGCGATCCGGAGTAATCGTCACCCCGGCCGGAATCGGCGTCCTCTCATTTAGGGGAATATTGGTGACCGCTTGCTCGCAGTCTTTGCAGCAAAGGTGAACCTTCGAAAGCGTGATCGTGACCGGCCCTTCCGGCACCACCGGATTCGGCGTTCCGGCTGCAGCGGCCGTCGCCGACTTCTTCTCCGCACCGCCCTTACTGCCTTGCTCCTTCACGAAGGCATTGTCTTCCGCCGAGAGCCCGGAGAGCGGCAGTTCAAAGATCTGACCATTTGCCAACTTAACCTTAACGGTCGTCCCGTCCTTCATCCCCGCGAACTCAGCGGAAATCTTCTTCCCGTCGGAAGCCCGCGTCCATTCACGCACTTCTGCCCGGATGCTGTTAGATAAAGACAGGACGAGTCCCGCGACAACGACAAAGTGAGGGAGTTTCTTCATCGGCGTAGAATACGGGATTCCATGGGTTTAGGTCAACCTTTGACTAAGAGAAAAATGAAGCGTGCAATCCGCGTTGCCGCAATTGACAGGACATTTGAAACATGATCGAATCACGGTCTAATGACACAGTATTCCATCCCTTTCATTTCCATTCTGCTTCTCCTGGCTTCACCGGGCCACGCAGAAACCCCTGCAGAGCCCCTCAATCTGATGGGGCTACCCGCCTGGACGGAGACGGGTGCCTGGGCTAAAGCCGGTGAGGTGCAGGGAAGTACCCAGGAAAAGAAATGGAAATCCATCACCCCGGGAGACACCATCCTCTTCAACGGGGCCGAGGGCAGGTCTACGAACATGGTGAGCAGGGGCGATCATGGCGATGTCGAAGTGGAGGTCGAATTTATGATTCCGAAATCCTCTAACTCCGGGATCTATCTGATGAGCCGCTATGAGGTGCAGATCCTCGACAGCTACG
>JAGNMT010000089.1 GCA_017991025.1 Verrucomicrobiales bacterium | reverse complement strand
CTCTGGTCTACGTGCTCTATGCCTACACCGGCTGGAATGCGGCAACTTACATGATGGATGAAGTGCGAAGGCCGGAAAAAACCGTTCCTCTGGCATTGCTCATCGGGACACTCATCGTGACCATCCTCTATGTGTTTATCAACGCGGCCTTTCTCTATTCGACTCCAGTCGCTGAAATGGCCGGAAAGAAAGAAGTGGGCTTTATCGCTGCCGGTGCCATTCTCGGAAAGACCGGGGGCACAATTATGGGCATACTCATCAGCTTCGGATTAATTTCAACGATCAGCTCCATGACCTGGGCCGGGCCGCGTGTCACCGCCGCGATCGGTCGTGACCATGGGCACTTCCGTCTGCTTGGGCGCACAAACCAGAACGGAATCCCCGCTCTCGCCGTGATGATCCAAACCCTGATCGTCATTGTCCTGCTCTGCTCGGCGACTTTCGAGCAGCTCATCAATTATGTGCAGGCCCTGCTCACGATTTCCTCCCTCATGGTTGTGGTCGGAGTGGTCTACCTGCGCCTTCGGCGACCCGAACTCACCCGACCCTATAAAGCCTGGGGCTATCCCCTCACTCCGGTAATATTTGGTGCCGTGAGTCTCTACATGCTGTGGTTCCAGATTCAGGAAAAGCCGAAAGAGTTTCTCCTCGGTCTCGCGACTCTCGGGCTCGGCGCGGTTGTCTATTTTGCTATGGCGCGAAATGATTTTGCCGGAAAAACGCCGGAATCGTGACTTTTCCGTGAAAAATCGTTCGTAATCGGGTCGCAAAGTGAAGAAATCACTTGCAGGAGATTGTTAACATTCCTTAAATAACGGGTCGCCCCTTCCAACCCGTTCCCCACTGTTTTTTGGCTGACCACGATCCATCGCGCGAACCGCCTATCAAAGGGACCGGTGATTTCACAAGTCACCCCCCGGACGTCTTTGGCATGCCCTCAAGCTCGATTTTCGGCGCAGGTACCCGGGGACCGACGATCGGTCAGGCCTCAGGAGAGACCACTCACCACCCTGCTCCGGTTTTTTCCCCGCCTCCGGCGCTTCACTGGAAACTGATCCTCGATCAACTACCCTACGGACTCATCGTTCTGGGGCCGGGGCAGGAACTGCGTCATGAAAACGCAACATGTCGTCACCTCCTCGGATTCGGCGTTGCCGAAAAAGGGGGTGTCGAAGGCTGGCTCGCCGCCTTCTGCCCCGACCAAAATCACCGGGAAAGAGTCATTAATTCCTGGCGCGAACACATATGGAGAAATCAACTGACCCGCACCTTTACGCTGAAAACAGCCGGACAGAAACTGAAAGAGATCGAGTTCCGGTCTTCACTACTTCGGGATGGCGGTATCACGCTTACGATAGAGGATGTCACCGAAACAAGAAGAACCGAGGAAACCCTGCGTCACGGAAAGCTGAAATTCGGAGTGCTTTTCTCCCATTCGGAGACAGGCACGGTGCTGGTGGACCGCACCGGTCGTATCATTGAAGCCAATCCGGCCTTCGTCCGTCTCATCGGCATTTCTCTCAAGAACCTGCGACTCACATCCCTTTCCGGGCTTCTGCATCCGAACGAGGCCGAAGAACTCGCCAGGGCAGAAGAGGCACTGACAAGCACCTCCATCGAGAAGCCCGGCGGAAAGGCCGTCAGCCGCGAAGTCTGGCTGCGTTCCAGTCAATCCGAAAAGCGCGCACGGATCACCTACTGCCCGATCAGTGAAGCGGCCGGACGACCCGAGATGGCGATCTACCTTTTCACACCGCTCGACTCCGCCTCTGCCAATGAAAAACTTACGGCACGACTACGGGCCGTCTCCGCAAAAGCACAGGCGCTCCTTCACGCGGTTCCCGATCTCATCCTCCTCATCGACCCCGGCGGCCTGGTGGTCGACTTCGCACCTCCGCCGAAGCCGTGGCGGGAATTGGTGCCCGATGATTCGTGGCGGCGAAAGCCGGCCGAGGAGGTCTGGCCTGTCTTCGGAAATCTGTTGAAACAGTTTCAGTCTCAAGTTTCGGGCCAGGGAAAAACGATCAACGCTGATATTCGCGGGCCGGAAGACAACACCTTCGAGTTTGCCGTCACGCTTTCCCCGTGTGGCGACGGACATATCCTCGCTGTAATCCGGAATCATTCCGGCACCCGTGCGATGCGTGATCGCGATCTCTGGCAGAGCGCCGCGTTTTCCCATTGCCCCCTGCCCATTGTCATGCTCGACACCCATGGCGTCGTCTCCGGAGCGAACCTCGCCGCAGCCACCTTCCTCGGGTTGTCAGAAGAGGCTCTCAGAGGAAAAAACTTTGCCGATTTCTCGATGCATGGGGACCTGCGAAGAACTTCGGATTTTTTCGCCCTGGAACAGGGCGGTAAACCACGCGGATCTCTTGTCTTCCTCGAAAGGCCGGATAAAACGCCTCTATACGCAGAAAAGGAATCCCGCCTCCGCTCGCTCTATACCCCGACCGAAAAGTTTCAACACGGATTTCGGAATCAGCTCCAGCTCGTGACCAGCCTATTCAGCCTCGAACCCCAGAGTGCGGCAGCGAGGGATGCCTTCATCCGATGGCAGATCCGCCTCCGCTCAATGGCACAGGCCTGCCCCTTTGACCACTCTGCGAATGTCTGGATCTTCCCTCTACTCAGAAATCTCGCCGACGACGTCTGTTCGTTAATCGGACGGGGCTCAGGGAGAAAAGAAGTCATTATCACCGGCAGTGAAGACCTCACTCTCGACCTGCAGACCGCCACTCCCTTCAGCCTTCTCATTGGCGAACTCATGCGACTCGTCCTCGCCACACGCCAACCTGGTCCCGGGCCCGAGCTCTATATCAACCTGAGGTCTCGCGCCGAGGGCGGTTTTCAACTGACCTTGCGCCCGGGGACCAACCGTAGTTTTGTCTTCACCGACCGGGAGACGGAAGTGGAAATCCTCGAATTGCTCACCGATCAGATCCAGGGACGGCTCGAGCCGACTGATCAGGGAAATCCGACCCGGGAGTGGATCCTCATCGTTCCTTCGGTAAAGCACTGACACCGGATCTTCACCCTTCTCTGAAAAACCAGCGAAAGGGATTTTCATTTGTTCATTATGGAGATTTTACTGTAGCGTGTCGTCTCTCGACGCGAAAACGCCCGAGACCTGACCACTCATGGACGAACTCCCTGCCAGCCGATTGCGCATCCTGATCGTTGAAAACGATCGGGTGACTGCTCGCGATCTGGAGGCAACGCTGCGGCGACGCGGTTTTTTCGTCTCAGGCATCGCCTATTCGGCCGCCCAGGCGCTGGATTTACTGGGTTCGCAGAAGCCGGATCTGGTAATCCTCGACATCCAGCTCGATCACGACGAAGACGGCATTAATCTGGCCCAAACGTTACGCGAGGAGCACGGGATCCCTTCTCTTTTCATCACCGGCTATTCCGAGGAGGCGATCATCGAGCGCGCCCGTCGCGCGCGCCCGGCTGCTTTTCTGAGAAAACCCTTCAGCGATTCCGAACTCGCCGTATGCCTGGAATCGGTCGTCGAACGACGCATCGCCGGAGAGCGGCTTTCCCTGCGACTGCCGGGTCTCGAGGCAGTGTCCCAGCATCTGCCGCAGGCGGTGATCGCCTCTGACCTTGATGGAAATGTGGCCTATCTGAATCAAGCTGCCATTTCACTGACCGGGTGGACCTTCAAGGAAGCCAGTCATCAGCCGATCGGATCCGTCATCCCGCTCACAGAAATAGAGACGCAACCGCTTTCAGCGGGCGAAAAAGCGATCCGGCAGATGAATCTTAAAACCCGCTCCGGTCTGCTCGTGTTGGTCGAGGAAAGATCCGTTCCGATTCGAGTGGCCGATGGAGAGGCCGTCGGTCTCGTCACCGTGCTCGTTCCCGTTAATTCCCCATTGGGCAGCGCGATGCCGTTCACGCCGGAAACAGCCGGAGAAGAATCGACGCCTCCCTTTGCCGTCCAGCCACCTGCACGCAGTGAAGCCCTTCGCAAAATCGCCTCACTCGCCACCGACCCGGCCTTCCGTGACCTGATCGCGAAGAAAAAGCCCGGTCCCGCGGCCACTAGTTTCCTGCCGGGACCTATCGTCTCCGCAGCCAGTAGTGCCGGAGACGCCGTTCTCCCGTCTTCCGCGATCACCCAGATCGAAGAGGTCGGCGATCCCCTTCTGAAAATTGATGAAGATGGCATCATCCGTTACGCCAACACCGAAGCCATACAGGTCTTCGCTCCTTCGACACGACTCGTCGGGACCGCTTTCCGTCATCACTTCAACCTCAATGACAACGAACACTACGAGACGCACTTCAACCGTCCCCTCGCCGACGGACGCCGTCACCGTTTTGATTTCCACGACGCCAACCGGGGCATGTGGTTCGAGGTACGCGCCTACCCGACGCAGGGCGGCGTCCTCGCCTTGTTCACCGATATCACCGCAACCCGGCTCGAAGCAGCCGAACAGGTAAGACAGCAGCGACTCGAGGGACTCGGACTCCTCGCCCGCGGATTCGCCCACGATTTTAACAATCACCTCACCACCCTGACCGGCAACATCAGCCTTGTCCGCGAGAGAAAAGATCACGATGCCGAAGTCCAGGCGATGCTCGAGGAGGCCCAGACCGCCGCCGCGCGCGCGACGGGACTCGTGCAGCAACTCATGACTTTTGCCCGCGGCGGACGACCCATTCGCGAGCGAACCCGTCTCTCGGATTTGATCCGGCGCATCCTCACCGAGCACCGCATTCAGCACCCTGAAGTGCGCTATCAATTTCAGGGATCGGATGCCGAAGTCATCGCCAACGTCGATCCCGCCCAGATCAGACGCCTCATTGAAAATCTCATTTCCAATTCCGCCGCCGCGATGCCGGATGGCGGAGTACTCATCGTGCGGAGTTCCCGCATCGCCCCCGGTGAAGTCCTCAAGGTCCGCAGCTCACACACCCCGTCCGATGAAGATCATCTGCTCATCGAAGTCATCGACACCGGTCACGGCATGAGTGATCAGGATCTCGACCGGGTCTTCGAACCGTATTTCACCACCAAAAAGGCGAATAACGCCACCGGCATCGGGCTTACCGTCTGCGAGTCCATCGCCAAGGCACACGGCGGGTTCATCCAACTTCAGTCAAAAGAGGGAAAGGGCACCATCGCCACCTTCTGCGCCCCGATCGGACGGCGACAGGATGAGATCGAAGGGGTGGAGGGTCTTCCCGCGTACCCGAACTTTGACATCCCGAACCTGACTGCGGCAAATCCCGTGAAAGGCGTGGGGGAACCGCTCCTCGTCGGTACCCGCATCCTCATCCTCGAAGACGACGCTCCTATCCGGAGGCTCATGGCCGCGACGCTGCGCCGGGCCGGACACGAAGTCGTCGAGACAAAAGAAGGCCGCGAGACCATCGCTGTCTACACCGACGCAATGCAGAAAGGCGAACGATTCCACCTCCTCATCTGCGATCTCACGATCGAGAACGGTGTTGGCGGAGTGGAAACGATGCGACGCCTGTTGCAAATCGATCCGAACGTCCTCGCGATCGTCTCAAGCGGATACTCCGATGCCCCCGCGATGTCGAGCCCGGCTGCCTTCGGATTCAGGGGCGTGCTTCCAAAGCCTTACGCCCCGACCGAGTTGCGGGCGGCCGTGCACCGGATTCTGACCGCGCATCATATTATTCCGTGAGGGGCGGGCTGACGGCCTACGCCACTCTGAAATAAGCGTGTCTGCTCCGAACCATTATGCCTGCCCTGTTTCAAAACGAAACGGGGCGGGATCGCTTTTCCATGTTCGGGAAGTTCCACGAGTCGTGATTCCGCGAGTGAAAACACCGATCGAGAGTTCGAAACGCTTGACCGACCTCCGTCATTTCGGCACGATTCCTCGAAATGAACCCGTTTAGTCCCTTCCTCCCTCCGAACCCCCTCTATCCCCGGCCTTGCGGTGGGGCGGGTGCGGAAGGGTTGAAAAAGGGGATCCCTATCATTTGGCGGTTCCGAATCTTTTATTCGCGGTTTCGCGACCGGTTCGCTACGATCCCGACATGAAACGATCGACCGTGTGGATACCCGGCTTGGGTGCCGTCGCGGCCACCTATGTCGGATTCGTTGTCATAGGTCACCTCGTGAATCGGCAGGTGACGACTGAGGACTTGGTCGATCCCGAAACAAGGCTCCGGGCCTATCACCGTCTTTGGATGCAGACCGAGGAAGCGCATCGGCACGATTTTTACAAACCGCTTCACTCCTTTTCGACTTTCCATCGCCAACACCGGTCGATTCGTCTCCAGAAAATTCCCGTGCCAGGTGATCCCGATCATCCTCTTTATCTGACGCTGAGGGATTCGAACATGGGCACGGGTCACTTGAAGACGCCCTGGAGTTCGTGGGAGCGCGGGCGCGAATGGTCATCGTGGACGGCGTGGTTCTTCCCTCCGCCCCATCTTGTTGCCGCACCGCCCCTCGAAGAACCCGGTCCCGAGCCCGTAAAAAGGAGATACGTGATTTCGCTCCTCACCCATGAGGGAAGGCTGCTCGACGAGGAGAATCCGCGGCCATTCGTCGGGGCCAACCTTACGGAAGCAGGCGACGTCATCCACGACATCAATCGGGATGGGTGGGTGGAGAGGGTCCATTCAAACAATGTTGGGTTCAAAGATGTAAAAGATTCCGCTGAACTACTCAAGATCACCCGCATCGATCGGGAAACTGAAGAGATTTTCAACGTTGTGATTAACGTCGGCAGAGACACGTCGTTGATCCGATGGGGTTTCGCCTGCCGCGATGTCGATGGGGACGGCACGTTGGAAATCGAAATTGGTCCAACCAATGGCGCGGGCATTTCGCCCGAGGTGACCTTCTTTTGGAGCCCCGCCTCCGGAACCTACGAATCGCCCTCGGGGAAGGCCGGTTCTCATTTCCTCGTCGTGCCTCCAGAAAGCCTTTGGGAAACCTTGGAAAAGCTCGCCAGCGCAAACAAACTCTCCTACCCGCTCGACCGCTGAGGGGAAAATCGTCTCGACAAAACCCGCTTCCAAGGCTTAAAGAATTCCCACGTCTTGCAATCCCCCACCGCCAGCTCTGAAGAAAGCGAACGCATCGACTTGTGGGCCTGGGCGGTCCGTCTCTACAAGTCCCGCACCCTAGCGAACCCCCTCTATCCCCGGGCTTCCGGTGGGGCGGTTGCAATCGGAGCGAAGCGGAGATGGACGGAACGCAGTGAAGTCAAAAGGGTTGAAAAAGGGAATCCCTATCATTAATCCCTATCATTAAGTGCAAGTCCGGCTTGCTCCGTCAAATTCCTCCGAGCTGCTCAGCCCAGGTCGTGAGGAGCGAGCGATACCAAAGGGTGGAAACGACCATGGTTACCACTCCGCCAATCACATAGAGGAGGCGGAGGCTCGTCGGTGGCATCATGCCCACCCAATGATCGATCACCGTGGCTAAGACCGCGCCGCCGAGGAACATGAGGACGCAGTAGACCCAGGCCCGGTTCGAATTTGCAGCGACCATTTCTCCATCGAAGTGAACTGTCGGTGGTGTGAATCCTCCCAAAGCAGCGAAGGTCCCGAGGCAAGCGAGAAGAAAAGCGATTCGCAGCGGTGTGAATGCGAATTCCATCGTCACAGGGGTCTCACCATGCCCTTGCTGGGGCTGAATTGGATCTCTCCCATACGGATCAGATACCCGAGATTCTCGCCGCGGTCCGAATAAGTGCGGGCGGTGTGCCACTTGGGCGTCACGTTCACAGCGCTCAAGAGAGAAGCGAGCTCGATTTCGAGACCCGACGATTCGGGAATGCGGGATCGGAGGCGGGCAATGCCTTTCATGAACTGAAACGGCGCGGCAAGAATTACCTGGGTGACGAAGTAGGCGGGACCCGTGACCTGCTGGACGTAGGAATCGGCGGTGTAGCCGGAACCTGTGGATCGGTCGAATCCCACAAACAAATCCGATTCGTAGTAGGCGTAGTGGTCTCCCCCTCGTCGGAATTCGAAGACCCCATAAATGAAGACCAGGGGAACGAGAACTGCCGCAATCAGGACAGGGGCGCACGAATCGCGATCACCGAGATCGAAGCCGTGCATCGCCATCCTTGCGGCGTACCAGAAGAAGCCGAACGCGAGGATCAGCGCCAGGGCGCTCGTTAAAAAGTTCAACACAGCGAGGAGGGTCTGTCGTCGATTGAAGGCCGCAATCATGATTAGGACCCGAGCTTACGGACCCCCCGATTTTGGTAAAGAAAAAAGGAAGCGATCACTTCCGCCGAATCGTCACGTGCTGTGCCGGAAAGACCGTTCCGTATCGCGATGCCGGTGAAATCCAGACCGTGTTCGTTCCCGATTCGAGTCCGGCAATGACCGCGAGCCAGGAGCCCCGCTTCACTTTCACGACCGTTGACTTCCCGTGATGAAGGACGCTGAGGCTCGTGATTTCCCCGGGTCGGCCGGCGCGCCGCCCCCCCCTCTATCCCCGGGCTTCCGGTGGGGCAGTTGCAATCGGAGCGAAGCGGAGATGGACAATCGAGAGTAACGAGATGGGTGCCGCAAGGCAAGTGAAGCGTCCAAAACGCAGTGAAGTCAAAAGGGTTGAAAAAGGGAATCCCTATCATTTTAACTTCACTCATCAGGTTGACTCTTCGTGTAGTAAACACCTCTGCCGAGTCCGTGTCGAGACAACAGCCCGGCCTCGACAAGCCCGGAGATTTTGGCTTTCAGAGTGTTGCGGTTTGCGCCGGTGGCATTGACTACCTCCGCGAGCGTCACACGCTCTGCATCATCAAGCAGCCGCATCACAGATGCCCCCAGCGGTGAACTGGCGTCGACACGCTTTTGCTCGACTTGGATCTTCGCATTCAAGTTGTCTTTCTGGCGTACAAGGCAGCGCAGGAAAAACAACAGCCAGGCTTCCCACTCCACCCGCTCACTTCGCAGCGTTCCTTGAGTCTTTCTGAGTGCTGTATAATAGAACGCTTTGTTTTCCTCGATCACCGATTCCAGCGAAGCATATGGCACATAACTGTAGCCATGGCGCAGGAGTAACAGCGTCGTCAGAACTCGTGAGAGCCTGCCGTTGCCGTCCTGGAACGGATGGATGGCGAGGAACCAAACCACAAAGATGCCGGTGACCAGCAGCGGGTGCAGGTCACCGTCTCTGTCGGCCTCGATCATCCACTCCACCAGCCGCTTCATGGCAAAGGGCGTCTCGAACGGCGATGCCGTTTCAAAGACGATGCCAAGCTGCGTACCCTGCGCATCAAACGCAGCCACATGATTGTCCAGCGCCTTGTAGTCGCCATGGTGCCGCTCATCCGTGCTCGAAAACTGGAGCAGTGTCCGGTGAAGCTGGCAGAGGTGGTTTTCCGTGACCGGGATGTGCTCGAAAGACTCGAACACAGTGTCCATCGCAGCCGCGTAGCCTGCGACTTCTTCCTCATCCCTGCTTTTGAACTCCTGAATCTTGAGTCCTGACAAGAGCGTGGCAATCTGTCGGTCGGTAAGCTTGCTGCCCTCGATGCGTGTGGACGAGCCGATGCTCTCGATGGTGGCGATCTTCTTGAGCTGCGAGAGCTGATCCCGTGAGAGACGCTTGAAGGCGCGCCATTGCCCCTTGAACTCATCGAGCGAGGCGATGAGCTTGAGCATTTCAGCGGTGATTAATGGTTCCGGTGTGAGTTTTTGGAGCATTCAGGTATCCATTAAATACCCGGTTATATCCATTTCACCTCCAATTGACAAGCCCCCCTCTGATTTGTAACTGCGTGACCGAGGAGCAACGCCGCCACAGGGAATTTCGACTCGATCTTGACCCACACTCCGAGCGAAGCGAGCCAATCTCCAGCCGAAAAAAATAGCCTTTTCGGTAAAGAATTTTGGCAAGGGGTCTAAACGGCATAGCTCGACAATCTACGAAG
>JAGNMT010000088.1 GCA_017991025.1 Verrucomicrobiales bacterium | reverse complement strand
AGTTGTATGCGGCCACCGACAAGCCCCTGACGACAGGAGGATTTATTCCCAACGAGGCCGGCTACGAGAAGCTCGCGGTCATCCTCGCGAACGGGCTCTATGGCAAGCAGGACCGCCAGTCGAAAGCCTATCCTGACACAGTCCACGCGGCAGTGAAGGACAAGGACTGGTTCTGGAACAACGACTACAATATCCTCAACGGAGTGCACACGCATGGTCAGCGCTATAATCCTTTCGGCCCTCAGAACTACCCCGATGAAGTGAAAAAGATGCGCGAGATGGCGGCACTCCGGGACGACCTGATCCACAACGTGGCTACCGGGAAGACAACGGATCTGAAAGTCGATGATTCGAAGACGCATGCGCTCCCTCCCGTCCCGACGAACTACCAGCCCAGCGTAAAGAACGGGAGCACGGAGTATTTGTATGGAGATGCCGCAGTTAAAAGCCTCACCGTTCCGGAGGGTTACAAAGCCGAGCTTTTTGCTTCGGAAAAGGAGTTCCCGAATCTCGCGAACCCGATGCAGCTTTCCTTTGATGATAAAGGTCGGCTCTGGGTCGCGGTCATGCCGACTTACCCGCACTATCGCCCCGGCGACGCGATGCCTGATGATAAATTGTTGATCTACGAGGACACCAACGCCGATGGCAAAGCGGACAAAGAAACCGTCTTTGCCGACAAGCTGCACCTTCCCATCGGGTTTGAGTTGGCGCCTGAGGGGGTCTACCTGTCGCAGGAGCCGAATATGATGTTGTTGCGCGACACGGATGGAGATGACAAAGCTGATGCGCGCGAGATCATTCTTGGAGGCTTTGATTCGCACGATACGCATCACGCAATCAGCGCCTACACCGCTGATCCCTCCGGAGCTTTCATGATGTGTGAAGGGGTTTTCCTGCACACGAATGTTGAGACCCCCTATGGCCCGGTGCGTGGCGTCGACGGGGGTTTTTATCGCTACAGCCCGCAGCGTATGCAGCTCGAGCGAACGGCACAATTGGCGATTCCGAATCCCTGGGGTGTGGTTTTCGACCGGTGGGGACAGGACTTTTTTCTTCACACGTCCGGTCCGAGCCTGAACTGGATGCTCCCGGTTTCGGTGAAGTCGACCTATGGCAGCAAGACGCCCTCGACCCCCGACCTGGTCCCCAAAGGCCAGAGTGTGCGCCCGACCTCGGGGCTTGAAGTGGTTTCCTCCCGCCATTTTCCCGATGAGGTTCAGGGAGATCTCATCCTTTGCAACGCGATCGGATTTCTCGGCATTAAGCAGCATCAGATCGAAGATGACGGCACCGGATGGAAGACGACTTTCCGCCAGGATCTCCTCACCTCAAAGGATGGCAATTTCCGTCCTGTTGACCTGGAGTTTGCTCCTGATGGTTCGCTCTACGTGATCGACTGGCACAATGTTTTGATCGGACACATGCAGCACAATGCCCGTGACCCGCTCCGCGATCATGTTCATGGACGTGTCTATCGCATTACCTATCCGTCCCGTCCGCTCGTGACCCCCGCTAAGGTCGCGGGAGCGCGTGTCCCCGAGTTGCTGGAGAATCTAAAATTGCCCGAAAATCGCAGCCGCTACCGCACTCGTCGTGCGCTGCGGAGCCATCCGGTCGAGGAGGTTCTCCCTGCCATAAAATCCTGGGTCACCGGTCTCGACAAAGCGGACCTGAATTACGAGCATAACCGGCTCGAGGCACTCTGGACGACCTGGGGACTGAATCAGGTGGATGACTCGCTGCTTCGCGAGGTCCTTCAGTCACCCGACTTTCACGCGCGGGCTGCGGCGGTTCGGGTGGTACGCTACAATTATCATCGCCTTCCCGATTATGTCGCCCTCCTTGAGAAGGCGGCGTCCGATCCCGAGGGCCGGGTTCGTCTGGAGGCCGTCGTCGCGGCGTCCTGGATTCCCGATACGACTGCCGCAAAGAGAATCGTCGCGACGGCTTCGGCGCTGCCGCTGGATGACTGGAGTAAGAACGCGGCCCAGACCGCGAGTGACCGCCTTGCCGGTGTCGCCGAGAAATCGGTGATCGATCACCCGGTTCTGCCGGCACCTGAGCACCTCAGTAGCGAGGCGAAGAAGCAGTATCTCACCGGCCAGGACATCTATTTCCGGGAAGGACACTGTGTGACCTGCCACCAGCCGAATGGCAAAGGGCTTGATCCGGCCTTTCCCTCGATTGAAAAAAGCCCCTGGGTAATGGAGGATGCAGATCGCCTCATCAAGATGGTGCTCTACGGACTCATGGGGCCGCTCGAAGTGAACGGGAAGAAATACGATGGACTCGTTCCCATGACTCCTTTTGGAGGCATACTGAAGGACAACGAGGTCGCGGCTGTTCTCACTTTCGTCCGCAACAGTTTTGGCAACAAGGCTGAGCCCATCCAGCCGGAGCAGGTGAAGAAAATCCGTGAGGCTAATCCGGGGCGCCTGATGTTCTACAACACCGAAGAGCTGCTCAAAGAGCACCCGATGAAAAAGTAGCGGCCAGGCCCCTCCACAGGGTGCTTTCTCTCGCAGAGGCCCCCGCACTCGCCTGAGCCCAGCTTAGTGACCGGCTTCGTGCTTTAATGACCGGCCTCGTGGGCTTCCTGACAGCGCAGACAGAGGGAGGCGCTCGGTTTTGCGTCGAGTCGCGTTGCGGGAATCGCTGCGCCGCAGGACTCGCAATTGCCGTAGGTCCCCATCTTGATTCGATCCAGGGCATGCGAGATTTTCAAGGCGAGTTTTCGCTCGCTCAGGGAAACGGAGGCGTCGACCTCCAGGTTCTCCAGGTCTGCGGCGCGGTCGGGGCCGACGAAGTCATTGCTCGTGTGATTGTCTTCCAGATTCTGCTCATGCGTCCGGGACGCTTCGCTAAGTTCGGCAAGCTGCGTTTCCAGCAAATTCCGGTAACGATTGAGTTGTTCAGTAGTCATTGTGCAAAAGTTCTGAAGAGAAGGATGAGAATCAATATAAGAAGGGCCGTTAGCCACCCATGAGGGTGCCACTTCCAGACAAAACGCTCTTTGAGCTCGAAGGGTTCCTTTGAATCATCCTGCATGACCGGATTCTTAAGCGTGACGGTCAGGCTTCAGCTGCGCGCAGCATATCGGCGATCTGGTCCTTGAGATCAAGACGCTGCTTCTTGAGATCGGTCAGAGTCGCATCATCCGGGGTCTCGATGCCCTCCTCCATGCGGACGATCTCTTTGTCGAGATTCTCGTAGGCGTCCATGAGCTTCTGGAAGTGGGCGTTCTCAAGTTTCAACGCATGAAGTGCTTCGCGGTGTTCGGGGAATTCAGTGATGAGGGGGTGGTGATCAAGTGCCATGCGGGTAAGGGATAGCAGTTATGCCATCAGGTCGAGGTATAAGTTTCACGATTTGTGCATTTTCTGGGAGAATCCCGCGCATCAATTGTCGGGAAATGGAAGGAGAAAGTCTCTGGACCGCGATCCGTGCTCCTTGATTCACTTCAAGGGGGGCTTTTGAGGCCAGGTTTTGTGCGACTCTTGATACGTTCAATCGCGAGGAGATAGGGGGATGCCGACCGATCCGGGTTTCCAGTGGGGCCGTAGTGGATGGCCCGGAAGCAATTCGGGTCAATGTGACTGACCCAATCGTCGATCGCCTTAGCCTCTGCTTGACCTCCTGGGTGGCCCGGGTAGACGATCACCGTGATGAGCCCATTTTCAGAAAGCAGTCCAAGGGCCGCCGACAGACCGGAGATAGTCGTGGTTGGCCGCGTGATAATTGCTTTGTCCCCTGAGGGAAGGTAACCCAGATTGAACATCGCCCCGGCGATTCCAGTGGTCACAACCTGATCCAGTCCTTCGTGACCGAGCGTATGAAGGAAAACCCAGGGAAATGAAGCGACCCGCTGCCTGGCGCTCTCGATGGCGGCCTCTTGAATATCGAATCCGTCTACTCTTCCCTCGTGCCCTACGCACTCCGCAAGGAAGAGGGTGTCGTGACCATTTCCAACAGTGGCGTCGATCGCGCGATCTCCGTGCCGGATCCGCCCTTTGAAAAGTAAATGAGCAACCTCAGTCGCGCGGGGAAAGGCCATGAAAATTGCGGTCGTGAAAGCGTTGGTATAATGGCGAGAGAGTCAGCAAGATCATAGGGAATCCGGCAGAGGGCTCCGGGCACGATTCCCGCCCATGCTGGAATTTACGTTTTATTTAGAAATCCTTACTTTTAGGCTTGCCTAATGAAGGTTCGAGATAATATAGTATAATGCAGCCAATTTTCAAATTATGGAAATTTCTGCCCGAATTCTTAGCGCAAATTGAATTCCAATAATCTCAATATTTCCCGCCCTGTTTCAAACCATGATCATTCCCATCAAGCCCTGGCTGGATCTTGCGGACGGAAAGGGAATTTCCGGGATGGGTGGGCATCGGAGCCTGCAATACAAGGGGTTGGTGCTGTCTTCCGACATGGAATTTGACGAATTGGGGATGCCGTATCGGAACGGATCAGACGGCCTCTTTGGAGCGAGTTTCAGTGACCGTATGGAATTTTACCACGACCCCATTCTTGCGCCCGAGATCCTTGAGGCTCTTCAGCCTATCGCCGGGAAACAGATTTTTGACGGTACTCTTGGAGGTGGTGGGCATGCTGAGCTCTTTTTGAGAAACGGGGCGCATGTCATCGGATGTGATCAGGATCAGGATGCGCTTGATTACGCGGAGCGGCGGCTCGCGGGCTATGAAGATGCCTTTCTTCCCGTAAGGGGGAATTTCAGGGATATGGATTCTATCCTGGGTGATCTTGGCATAGGTCAGGTGGACGGCATTTTGCTTGATCTGGGGGTGTCCTCCCGTCAACTCGATAATCCGGCCCGGGGTTTTTCGTTTCGCGAAGATGGGCCCCTCGATATGAGGATGGACGACCGCGCTGAATTATCGGCGGCTGATCTGGTTAATCAGTGGGAAGAGGAAGCGTTGATTCGCATCTTCCGTGAATATGGGGAAGAGCGCCGCGCTGCCCGTGTCGCTAGGGAGATTGTGAAGGCCCGCAGTCTTAAGCCGATAGCGACGACTTTCGAGCTCTCCGAGATTGTGGCGCGCGCGATACCGAAGACCTCGGCGAAAAATCCCGCCACTAAAGTGTTCCAGGCGATCCGAATTGCGGTAAACGGTGAGTTGGATGCGCTGGAGGCTGCTATGGAAAAGTCAGTGGGTCTCCTCGCGCCCAAGGGTGTCCTTGCGATCATCACTTTTCACTCGTTGGAAGATCGAATCGTTAAGCGTTTTATGCACCGTCGCAGCAATCCGTTCATTGACCGGCCGGAATGGACCGAGCCGAGGGCAAATCCTGATTTTTGCTTCCATTTGCCGACCCGTCGCGCCATCGAGCCGGATGAGACCGAGACGAAGAGAAATTCCCGCTCCCGCAGCGCAAAGCTAAGAATCGCGATCAAAGCCTGAATTATGGAAAAAAGAAATCGATACAAGAATCGCATCGGGAGGGGCATGATCCTCAGGCTAGCTCTCGCGGGTGGTCTTTTGATGGCAACCGGGGTGGGCTTTGTGCTCGTCCGGAACCAGCACGTTATCGGTGGCAACAAGATTAGTGCTACCGAGCTGGAAATAGTGGCGCTCAATCAGGAAATCGAGATGTGGGAACTTCGCATCGCGGCGGTGCGGGACCGCCACGAACTCTCGCGCCGTCTTCGCTGGGCCCAGAGCGATCTTACTGACATTGATCTATCGAGGGTGATCGAGATTCAAACTGCGGGACGGGCCGATGGACCGGTCGCCAGCGCTTACTAAGGAATCGTTGTGGACAGGGGATTGAAAAACAGGCTGGTCTTGAGCTGTGCCGCTCTGGTGGTGGCGCTCTCTTTGCTGAGCGTAAGGCTCTTCTACATTGATACGTTTAAAGGGGATGTGCTGAGTGCCGAGGCACGGTCACATTACGAATATAAGGATTCTCTGCCTGCGAGGCGCGGTAGGATCTACGACCAGTCCGGAGAACTTCTCGCACGAAGCCAGTCAGTCTTTACGCTTGTGGCTGATTGCAACCACCTGCGCGATCCGATGCTGGCATGCATCGGCCTGGGAAAGCGTGAGAATACCTCTCCTCAGACTATCAAAAAGCGATACCTTCCGGAAGAGGTGCTTAGCAACTACCGTGAGTATGTTGCCGAGTGTCTGGCGGAAACGCTTCGTCAACCAAAGCAGGAGTTGGCGAGGCAGCTCAAGGAGAAAAAGGTCGGCGAACTGGTTCTCGCAAGGGACATCGAAGACGACTTCTCCAGGGAGATTGACGCCATGCTCGAGGCGAAAGAGATCGGTGGGCTTTACCTCAAACAGGGGGAGCGGCGTTATTATCCCAGCCCACTGTCGCTCACTCAGGTCATTGGTTACGTTGACGAGTCGGGTGACGGGGTCTCAGGAATTGAGAAAGTCTTTAATGAACAGATGCAGGGCCGCCCCGGTTACCGGTATTGCGAACGCGACCGTCGTCGTCGCGAGATACATGCCTATCGCGGGCTTCAGGTCGATCCGGTAGCGGGTAAGGACGTCTACCTTTCCATTAACATGGGGCTGCAGGCCGTTGTCGAGCGGGAACTCGATGCCGTGATCGATAAGTTCCGGCCTGAGAAGGTGACCATCATCTTCATGGATCCCGTGACCTCAGAAGTGATTGCAATGGCCAGTCGTCCGCATTTCGATTTGAGTAACCGCAAGGGGATTCGCGGGATGGAGCCTGTCCGCAATAATCCGGCGGTCACAGATGTGTATCAACCTGGCTCGACTTTCAAGATCGTTGGTTACGGTGGATCTTTTGACAAGGAGCTCGCAACGCCTTCGACTGAAGTCGATTGTCATATGGGGAGTTACAGTCTTGACGGATTCGTGCTCAAGGATCATCACGAGTATGGGAAACTCACCGCCAGGATGGCCTTTGCCAAGTCGTCCAACATCGGGGCCTATCTGGTAACCCGGCCTCTCAATAAGGATCTATTTCATCATTACGTGGAGCAGTTCGGATTCGGAGAGAAGACGGGGATCGAGCTTACGGCTGAGAGCCCCGGCCGGATCATTCCGGTTAGCCAGTGGTCGGTAACATCCTTTTCAAGCCAGGTCATGGGATACGAGGTGGCGGTGACTCCGTTGCAAATGGCCGTGGCTTACAGCGTCATCTCAAACGGCGGGGTCTACCGTACCCCCACTATCCTCAAGGGAATTAAAGAAGATGTTCGAAATGCGTCAATGACGAAAGGTCCCGACCGTCCCGGACGTAGAGTGCTCGGTGAAAAGGCTGCGAATCAAGTGTTGCAGTGCATGCTTGAAACAATGGAAGAACACGGAACGGGATCTAAGGGGGATGTAACCGGATACAGTGTTGCCGGGAAAACGGGGACGACCCGCAAACACGTTGAAAACGTCGGTTATGTTGAGGGTCGTTACATTGCCTCTTTTGCGGGTTTCCTCCCGGCGTATGATCCCAAGTTGCTCGGCTTGATCGTGATTGATGATCCGAAGGCGGATGGAACTCTCGTTTACGGGGGGGCTGTCGCCGCACCGGTCTTTAAAGCCATTGCTGAGGAAGCGGTGAAGATTCTTGGAATCGAACCGGATCTCCCGGAAGAAATCGCAGCCGCAGCGGCAGCCTCACTGGCTGCCGCCGGTAAGTCCGGGGAGGGGGTGCAGTAAAGCCATGAAGCTGGTGGATGTCATTGATTCGATTTATGTGAAGTCCGTGACCGGAACTCTCGAAGTGCCGGTCTCCGGGGTCTATTACGACTCACGCCAGGTAAAACCCGGGGGGGTGTTTTGTGCGCTCAAGGGAGGCGGTCGTGACGGGCACGATTACCTCAACGCGGCGATCGACAACGGCGCTGTAGCAATAATCTCCGAAAGGCCGAATCCGGCGGCGTTTGCCGTGACCTGGCTGGAGGTGGGGGATGCTCGCGCCGCCATGGCGATTGCTGCCGGTAATCTGGAGGAATGGCCGAGTCGGGAGCTGTTTGTGATCGGTGTAACCGGAACGAACGGGAAGACGACGACGGCTTATCTGATTCATCATCTTCTTCAGTCCATTCTGCATCGGGCTGGCATGATCGGAACGATTCAATACTCGACCGGTGACGCCGTGATTGAGGCCCCGCACACGACACCTGAATCGACTGATCTCCAGCGTCTCTTCCGCGAAATGCGGAACGCGGATTGCCGCGGCATGGTCATGGAGGTTTCGTCTCACGGGTTGGCGCAAAAGCGGGTGGCGGGCGTGAGCTTCGACGTCGGAATTTTCACCAACTTGACGCAGGATCACCTCGACTTCCATCACACGATGGACTCCTACTTCGCTTCGAAGCGACTTCTGTTCGAGCAGATGGATCAAGACACTCATAAGCAGGGGGTTGCGATTATCAATGCGGACGATGTCTACGGAGATCGACTTAACAAGACTCACTTCGGGCATTTAAAAAAATTCACTTACGGGCGTTCTGTCGGTGCCGATTTTCGGGCGAGCGAGATCCGATCGGACTTCAACGGGACACAGTTTAAGCTTTCGTTCAAGGAACGACAATTTCTCGTTCGGATTCCCCTAATTGGGTCATTTAATGTGTACAATGCCGTTGCAGCGATCGCAGCGGGGTATGCGATCGGTCTGAATCTTCGCGAAGTGATCTCGAAAATGGCCGACGCGCCCCAGGTTCCCGGACGTCTGGAGGTGGTCAATGGGCGTCAGATAAACTACCGCGTATTTGTTGATTACGCTCACACCCCGGACGCGATCATCAATGTTCTCAACACGCTCCGTGACCTCAAACCGGCGAGGATTATTACTGTCTTCGGCTGCGGAGGGGATCGTGACGTGTCGAAGCGCGCGACGATGGCCGCAGCAGCAGAATCCGGCAGTGATATTTGCATCCTGACTTCCGATAATCCGCGTACCGAGGATCCGCGCAGCATTCTTCAAGACGCCGCAAAGGGCTTCCTTGGCAAGGACTTCGAAGTCGTGGAAGACAGGCGGGTCGCGATTAAGCGGGCGATCAGCCATGCAGGGGAGAGAGACATTGTTCTCATTGCCGGCAAGGGGCATGAGACCTATCAGGAAATTAATGGAGTTCGTCATGATTTTGACGACCGCCGTGTCGCCTCGGGATTTATCAATGAAAGATCGGAAGGAGGCGGGCAGTGAAGAGCCTGACACTCATCCAGATCGCAGATTGGATCGGTGGTGCGCTCATTCAGGGCGTGCCTTCTCAGGAAGTGTTGTCGGTATCGACAGACTCACGCAAGGCCGCTCCGGGAGATCTCTTTGTGGCATTGAAGGGGGAGCGTTTTGACGCCCACAAGTTTCTCGATGATGTTGCCGCAGCGGGAGTTGCCGCGATGCTCGTTAGCTCGCTGCCCGTGGAGTCGGAGTCATACAGCGGCGGAATCATTCGTGTCAGGGACACGCTCAAGGGACTTCAGGATCTGGCATTTCAGTATCGCAAAGCCTCACCGGATCTTTTCGTTGTCGGTGTTACCGGCAGCAACGGGAAGACATCGACGAAGGATTTTCTCAGTGCCGTTCTCTCTGTCGGAGGCCGGGTGAACAAGACCGCCGGCAATCTCAATAATCATATCGGGCTTCCCTTGACGATTCTCTCGGGACTTGAAGGTGATCGTTACGGAGTGTGGGAAATGGGAATGAATCATCCCGGTGAGATCGAGGTGCTTACCGATATCGCCCGACCAAACGCGGCGGTGATCACGAATATAGGAACGGCTCATATCGAGTTCATGGGTACGCGTGAGGCCATCGCCGCCGAGAAGGCTGAGCTACCCGGGGCAGTGCCTGCGGGTGGTTATTGTGTGATGCCGGGAGCGGATGATTTTTACGAGTTGGTGAAAAACTCAGTTGCCTGCGAAATGGTTCCTGTCGGCATCGGCAATGGCGTG
>JAGNMT010000087.1 GCA_017991025.1 Verrucomicrobiales bacterium | reverse complement strand
CGCTTCCCTTCCTCATCTTTTCCTCCATTGGCGGATGGATGGCGGATCGCTTCAGCAAGCGCTCGGTGATGATAGGCGTAAAACTCGCTGAAATCGCAATCATGCTTTTCGCCGCGTTCGCTTTAGCTTGGGAAAAGCAGGCGATGCAACTCGCCGCGATCTGCCTGATGGGTGTCCATAGTACTTTCTTCGCCCCCGCAAAATATGGGGTCATGCCGGAAGTATTGCCCGCTTCGAAACTCTCTTCTGGAAACGGCATCCTCGAGATGCTGACCTTCGTCGGTGTCATCCTCGGAACCTTCGCCGGTGGCTGGCTGGCTGAGGGATTGGCCCATCGTGAAGGCTGGTCGGGCCTGTTATTAGCCACGCTCGCGGTTTTCGGCCTGGTAGCCAGCCTGGGCATCGCCAGAGTGCCGGCCGCCGATCCCGGGAAAAAACTCAATTTCAACCTTATCGGTGAGATCTGGTGCAATCTGCGATCGATGAAGGCCGACCGCGACCTCTGGCGGGCCAACTGGGGTCATACCGCCTTCTATTTCGTCGCCACACTGGTCCAGATCAACCTCGCCCTCTTTGCGCAAAAAGTTTTCCACCTTAAACCCACGGAACAAGCGTGGCTCCAAGCCTCTCTCAGCCTCGGCATCGGCGTTGGCAGCATTCTTGCGGGCAAACTGTCACGGGATCGAATCGAATACGGTCTCATCGCTCCGGGGGCCGCGCTGATGGCCGTCGCCGGCATCTGGCTCGGCTGGCCGGCGATGTCTCTATCCGGATTCACTGCCGGATTGTTTTTCCTGGGGCTTGGGGGAGGGCTCTTCATCGTGCCTCTCGTTTCCG
Source organism: Verrucomicrobiales bacterium (assembly GCA_017991025.1). GTDB lineage: Bacteria > Verrucomicrobiota > Verrucomicrobiia > Verrucomicrobiales > DEV007 > Arctic95D-9. The sequence continues at coordinate 9,072 of JAGNMT010000087.1, read as the reverse complement.
TCCTGCAGCACCGTCCCTCTGCGCAAATGAAAGGGGCCGTGCAGGGTGCCGCGAGCTGGCTCTCCTGGGTCGGCATTGCCGTTGCGGCCATCACGCAGACATTGCTTTCCGGTCCTGCGCAACTAAGCTACGGCCAGGTTTTTTGGGTCTGTGGAGCAGTCGCCGGCCTGGCCGGGTTCTTTGTTACCTGGTCCCGGCCAAAGGCTGTTCCGGAAATGCTCGCACGCTGGCGTAATCGATAAGAGAGTTCTGCTGCTCCATGCAAAAGGTCGTCATTGATAAGCCCTACACTTTCATCCCGCCACGCTTCAACCGAACGGTGCATTGGATGCTGCGAAAGATACTGCCTTTCCATCTGCGCAAGGAATATGGCGTCGACTCCGTGGAGTGTATCGGTGCGGAGAAGTTGCGCGCTTCCATCGATGCAGGCCACGGACTCATGGTGGTGGTCAACCACTGCCGCCCCTGTGATCCCATGGTACTCGATTATCTGGCCGCCGAGGTGCGCCGACCTTTCAGCGTTATTGCGAGCTGGCACGTTTTTATGACCAGCAGGATCCAACAATTTCTCCTGCCGCGATTGGGCGGATTCAGCGTCTATCGCGAAGGCATGGACCGGGAATCGCTGCGGTGTGCGGTCAAGACGGTGGCGGAAGGAAGATTCCCTCTGGTGATCTTTGTCGAAGGTATTGTCACTCGAACCAACGACCGGCTCGTTAATTTTATGGAAGGACCCTCTTTTATGGCGAGGGCAGCCGCGAAGCAGCGGAAGGAGGGGAAGGTCGTGATTCACCCGGTATTTATCCGCTATTTTTTCGAGGGCGATTTACAGACAACGCTCACCCCGGTCATTGAGGAAATCGAGAAACGCCTCGCCTGGCAGCTCCAAACCCAGCTGCCCCTGCGGGATCGTATCTGGAAAATCGGCAGCGCCTTGCTCGCTCTCAAGGAAATCGAATATTTCGCCGCGCCGCAATCCGGAACATACCCTGAACGCCTTCAGCGACTTGAAGATCACCTCCTTACCCCTCTCGAGAACCAGTGGTGCGCGAGCCGCCACGACGGAGACTTGATGGCCCGTGTCAAACGTATCCGCTCGGCAATCCTGCCCGAGATGGTAACCGGCGATCTCTCCGATGCGGAACGCACGACTCGATGGCGTCATCTCGCCGACGTCTATCTGGTCCAGCAACTCCATTGCTACCCTGGCGACTATATCGAAGACCCGACGCCCGAACGAATTCTCGAGACCGTGGAACGCTACGAAGAAGATCTCACCGACGTCGCCCGCCCGCATTTCCCCATTCGCGCGGTTATCACTGTCGGTGAAGCGATCGAGATCCCAGTCACCCATGATCGATCGCAGGAGACGGACCCTATCATCAAGGAAGTCCGGGATCAGCTGGAGGCCTTACTTGAGTCCTCTAAAGCCCGCCGCAGAGTCATTCCGACCGGGACCGCAATGGCATAACCCGGGTCACTTCTTTTTCTTCTTCGGTCTGCAGGTCTTACAGCTCTTCAGCGGGACATTTAAAGAGATGGTCGACGCATTCTGCGATTTCGGGATCATTTTCAGCTAGCCTCGAGGGTAATGGGTTCGCCTTTATGAATACCGCCGATCGTGTAAGTGAGCTCGGGGGTAAGATTGCGAATCAGATTGTAACGCCGGTAACGCACGGCGCGCATCGGATAAGGCCCGGCAGGGTGTCGGTCTCGCCCAGCAGCACAGGCAGAAAGCTGCGGCCAGCGAAAGAGCGCGGACGCATGGATGCCATTGTCGTAAACGCTCCACTTCCCGCCATAAGGGAAATTACTACCCTGTTCGCTGGCAAAGAGCCGGAGAATGGTTTTGATGGGAGGACAGTGTCAGGGCGCTAGTTCAAGAGAAGATGAAACACCCGCAAAGCCGTGCCGGTTCCTTTCACATCATGCCCTCCAGCGATACGCACGTTCACGGTGTGGTCTTCGTCCTTCAGTCCATCGTCGAGAATCACCGCCCAGGGCAGATGGAGTCCGGTGCTCCAGGAGGTGAAGGTATCCGTGGTCCGGTATTCGCCACCGTCGATGCTGCATTCGATACGCCCGGCGTCCGGCCCCGCAGCGATGAACAATCCCGCTCCAGTGCCTTTAAAATCGAAGGCGAACTCTGCTCCCGGTTCGGTCCCGACGAGGGCAGGCACATCCACGAACCCGGCGCGAGTACCTTTGCCATCGACGGGTTTCCAGGCCGGATCGAGAGAAAACCCTTTGATGAGACGGGCTGTCGAGATGTCCCCGAAACGGCCCTTTGCATAACTTTTTGAATCGACAGGCGCGGGCAATGGATGCGGCCTGGCCCGGTCCGGTAACGGTTCAGCATACGCGGCCCCGAGGAGGCGCTTGATGCTGTTCGCGTAGAGTTGATGTCCAAAGGGAGATGGATGAAGTCTTTTGAAATCCTTCTCCCAGGTAAATTCGCCGGCATTGATCCGGTCGGTGACCTCGAGGGAAAGGTTCAACGTCACGTTGCCATAAGCGACGGCTACTTTCTCATGCTGGTTGATCGAAACGGGGACGATTCCTTTGTTGTAGTCATCCATATGCGGGGGCATCACAAAATGCATCTGCACTATGTCGGTCAGGGGGTTCAGCGTCCGCATATGCCGCACGACTCCCTCCATGCCCCGCAGCATGTGTTCCGGTTGATCAGGGATGTTTGAGGAATCATTAACCGCCGCCTCAACAAAAAGGAGATCAACAGGCCCGCGCGCGAGCACATCGCGCTCGAGCCGGAAGGCATGCGGGACCGATCCCATCGAGCCAATGCCAGCGCTGATGAAGTCGAAGGCCGTGTCCGGGAACTTTTCCTGAAAATAGCGTATGATCTCATCCCGCCAGCCTCCTCCGGCGGTAATGGAGCCCCCCAGAAAGACAATACGCCCGGCCTTTTCGCGCTCGAATTTGAGGTGGCTGTTTGCGATGCCGTCGCGCAACTCGAAATATTCGTGACCTTTGGGAAGACTGTCAGGATTGTATCCGGCCGGGGCATCGGTCACCGGGGCGAAGAACAGGATAGCGGAAAGGAGACCCCGGTTTAATGCGTTCATGAAATAATGGTACTGAAAATCCCCCATTAGCGACCTTCCGACATCTGCCTCGTTGCAGGCATCTCATCGGCGAAGCCAGCCTTGGTGCGGCGGGCTTCTGCCTGTGTCAGGGTGCGGAGACGCTTCAGATTTTCGATCTGCGCGGGGTCATCGGCGAGGTTGGTCAGTTCTTCGGGATCGGCCTTGAGGTCGTAGAGTTCCTCGGTCTCCCCCTCCTTGAGATAGCGAATATATTTCCACCGGCCATCGTTCATCGCCACGTAAAACGGGACGTGGTTGTGCACGGCGTGTTCGGGGTGCTCACGCAGGGTCTTTTCGACATCGCTGCCAAATTCGTGCCCGGTATGTTCGTAGAAACACGGGCGAATCTCAGCCCCGGCGATGTCGGGGTTTTTTAAAAGCGGTGTCAGGTCGTGGCCATGCATTTCCCAGGGCTGCTCGATGCCTGCGGTGGCAAGAAAGGTGCTGACCAGATCAACACCATGGACAGGCTGGAGACAGGCTTTGCCCTGCGGAAAGAGCGAGGGCATCGAGACGATCAGCGGTGAGCGGTAGGTGGCATCCCAGGGACCGAGCTTCATGCGGAAGCCGTGCTCGCCCATGCCGAATCCCTGATCGGCGGCAAAGACGATGAGCGTATTTTCCAATTGCCCGGTTTCCCGCAGGGCGGCGATAACCCGACCAATGCCCTCATCGAGGGCCTCGACGCAGTCATTCGATTGATGGACAAAATCCTCGAAGGTCTTGCGCTTTTTCTCATTTTCATCATCGCCAAACGCTGCACCGCTTTTCACCGCGTAGACGGTCCCGTTTTCGCCTTTCTCCCAAGCCTGGGTTTGTTCGAGGTAGTCAGGCTTCCCGGGACGCGGGCCGAGTAGATCGGCCGGACGTTTCACTTGGTCTTCTTTGTGTTTCCCGACATGTCGCGTCGCCGGAGTGGTCGGTCCGTGAATAGCACCGTAGCACAGCCAGAGGAACCAGGGCTTATCGGCGTCGCGCTTCTTTCCCTTCAAGTAGTCGATGGCCCAGTCAGAGTAGTTATCGGTCGAATAACCGGGTTCAACTCTTTTGACACCGTCTTCGTACACGATCTGGTCGGAATAATAATTACCCGCATTCTCAGGATGGAGCGGCCGGTTCCAGACGATTTGATGATCCCAGTCACGTCCCCAACCGCTGTCGGTGCCGGTGTGCCATTTGCCAATATGCGCGGTCTGGTATCCCTTTTCCCGAAAGACAGAGGGCCAGAACCGGCAAACGGCCGGATCGTAGGTGCTACCCGGATAGGTCCCCTCGAGTCGCATTGTCTCGATGCCATGGGGATGTTTTCCTGTCAGGATCGAGGCCCGTGACGGCATGCACCAGGAGCCCATATAAGCATAGTTAAAACGGATCCCGGACTGTGCCAGGGCGTCGATGTTCGGTGTATGCACTCCGGGCAGTGCCTCGGGATAACAGGACAAGGTCTTGTAGGACTGGTCGTCGCTGAACAAAAACAAAATGTTCGGACGCGAATCCGCTGCAAATGTCGAAAGACCGAGGCACCATGATGACAGGATCAGGGCGAATACGGGTGTATACTTCATGGGCGGAGAGGAGTCTCAGACGATGCCACCGCCTCATTTCACTTTCATCACGCCGCGCATGATGAGGTGGTGCCCCGGGAAAGAGCACACATACGGGTAGTCTCCGGGTGAGGCGGGTGCGGTAAACTCGATGACCTGTTCTTTGCCGTGATCAAGGAGTTTGCTGGCCCAGAGGATGTCGGGGCTTTCAGGCACAAAACCGACATCAAATCCCCGGGCACCGAGAGCGAGGGCTTTAGCGGCGATTTCATCGATTTTGCCGGGTTTTACGAGCAGGATGTTGTGCGGCATGAAGTCGGGGTTGGCAAAGGTGAGCTGAATCTTCTTGCCGGCTTTCACGGTGAGTTCCTTCACGTCATACATCAGGCGCTCGGGCACGGTGGCGATGCGGATCGTCGTGAGCTCGGGCGTGTCGGAAAGAATGCCGGATTTGCCGGCACTCGTCAGCGCCTCGCCGGCAATCACGCCGCCATGCATGGAGGATTCCACGTTGTACCACAAATGCTGCACGGTGGTGGCGGCGATGCGGGCGTGGGGCTCGGGAGACTTCATCAACTGACCGAGCAACTCGACATTGCGGACATTATGCTGCTGCTGCACCCAGAGGGCCTCTAGGAGGGGATGCGCGTCCTCTTTCTTCGTCGGATCGAACTGCTTCATCCACTCCTTCGTCGCCGCTATAACTTCCTTTGTGTCGCGCTCGCTCAGTTCGACATGAGTCCGGTGGCGCACCCCGTCGGTGGGATGTTTGAGGTTCTCGAGCAACGCGGGGATAGCCTGGCCGTCAATGGCGACGGGAGTCTGCAAGGGCCGGTCTGTGGCGATGACGCGATAGATGCGACCGTGCTGGTGATCGCGGTTGGGGTCGCGCACGTTGTGCTGCATGTGGCCAATGATGACGTTGTGCCAATCGGAAAAATAGAGGGTGCCATCCGGACCGAAAATGGCATCGCTGGGACGGAAATTTTTATCGCCGCTCATGAGCAGGCCACGGGATTTTTCCTCGGTCACGGTCCCGTCGGCGTTGGTGACGGACACGGTTAGTTCATCGCCGGCGGGCTCGCCCCACACGGTTCCGGCTTCGCCATTGCGAACCAGATCATAGTGTTTAATGCCGAGGAAACCGATGACGTTGCAAATCAGGAAGTCGCCCTGCATGTCCTCGGGAAAATGAGTGGAAGAGACGATTTCGCTGGCGGTCACCGGGCGGACTTCCTTTTTCAGGAGTTCGTGCATCTTGAAGCCGGAGCCTTCGGGGCGCACCTGGTAGGCGCGGCCACCGGTGCCGTCGGTGGCATAGTGATAGCCCCACGAGTCAAACGCGATGCCGTGCGGGTTCGGCGAGTTGTCCGCGTGCAGCGCGATGGTGAAGCGGCGTGGATCAAAGCGATACATCGCGGAGGCACCGGCCTGCAATGAGGGGCCCCAGGGATGTTCGTGATTGTGCTGCATGAAGACACCGCTTTGCCAGTAGATGCCTCCGTCGGGACCATAAATCAGATTGTTCGCGCCATGGTGCGTGTCGCTGCTGTCGAGACCCTGGAGCATAATGATACGCACGTCGGCCTTGTCGTCGCCATCGGTGTCCTTGAGGAACAAAATCTCCGACTGCCGGGTAACGAGCACGCCCCCGTTCCAGAACTCAAACCCGAGGGGGTTGTTAACCTTCGCGAACTCGGTCATGCGGTCCGCCTGGCCATCGTTGTTGTCGTCGTGGAGGATGAGCAGCGCGTCTTTGGACTCCTTCAGCGGCTCCCACTTCGGATAGTCCGGCCAGGCGGCAACCCAAAGACGCCCTTTGGTATCGAACTGAAGCTGGACCGGATTCGCGAGCTGCGGAAACCTCGATTCGTCGGCAAAGAGTTTCACCTCGAATCCCTTCTTCACCGCCATGTGCTTGATCGCTTCCTCGCCGCTGATGTATTTGAGCAAGCCTTCCTTTTGCGCGCTGCTGCTCTTGCTGCCGCCGCCGACGTTCGAATTAACGGGGATCGGTGCGGGCACATTGCTGTCGTCAATCTTCTTATCACCACCCGTGATGCGAGCCCAGACACGCTCGTCGCGATTCATGGTCATGACATCGAGCATGGTCAACTCGTGCTGCAAGACCACGGCGTTGGTTTGTCCATCCGTGAAACTCAGGGTCGAGCGACCGCCCCACACGTCGTTGCCGTCGGAGGCGCGGTAGCGGTGATACCAGTGCATACTCTTTTCAAGGACGGCTTCACGCAGCGGATCCAATGAAGGCGAAGAGGTCACCTGCTTGCCTAACAGGGCCTTCGCGATCACCTCCGCGAGCTGACGATTGCCTTCCTCGGTGAGATGCACCCCGTTGATCGTGAGCGGTGCCTCCGCAGCTTTGAAGAGATCGAGCGAAGGATGATACAGATCGACAAACCCGACACCGGCTTCTTTTGCCGCCGCTTCCGTCGCTTTTGTGTAGGCTTCGAGTTGCGCATTGTGCGCCTTGCCATCAGGCACGTTCACGTTGCCTGTGTCCTCATGCGCGATGGGACTGAAAAGCACGATGCGAGGGAACGATTTACCATTCGCCTTGCTGCCGCGCGTCTTCCTCACGAACTCAACGAGTTGCTTCTGAAACTCCTCCGGCTTGTTGTCATACGACTCGTTATAGCCGAAAAAGCCGAAGACGACGTCCGCCTTCACATGCCGCAAATAATCCGTCATGGGCATGGCGCCACTGCTGCGCGGAAAGCTATTGGGGCGGTCGCCGCTCGCGCTCATATTGCGGAAGCGCACGTTCTGCTCCGGCAGGGCACTTTGCAACAGGGTCTCCATCCAGCCGTCATGCTGCATGCGATCCGGTAAACCGTTGCCGAGGATCGCGACGACATCACCTTTCATGAAGGCAAACGGCAGGGTATCTTTGTAGTCGGCGGGAACTTCGACTAGTTCAGGTTCCTTCGATTCAGGCGCTCCCTTGCCCCCTTTCTCCGCTGGTTTGCCCGGCTTGCCCGCGTAGTTCAGGTAGGTCTGCTTGCCGCCGCCTTTCACGTTGATCACCATCGACTCGGGTGCAGGCACGTTGCTCACGACAAACACTTCCTTCCGCTCCGCATCGAGCAGTTTCAGGGTGAATCCATCAAGCCGGAATTCAAAACCAGTGCGATTCCAGATGCCTACCGACTCCACGTCCACTGCGGTACCGAGGTCCACTTCCCACCAGGTATTCGGCTTGTTTTCCTGTGTGTGAGTCTGACCGCTCTTGCCCCAATCCGGGTCTTTGTTGCCATCGAGGGCGCGCTCTGCCCCGCCACCTGCTGTGGTCGACTGAGTGGCCTTTCCGCCCCTGACGATGTTTTTGCCTCCGCTGATCACTTCCACTTCAGCCAGCGTGAGGGTACGCTTGTCGCCCGGAAGCTCGATACGGACATAACGCGCCGGTTTTCCTGTAGCGACGGATGGTTTTGCGTAGTCATTCTCCCTGGCCGCCTGCTTATCGGCTCTTTTCTCGTCTTTCTCGGGCTTCCCGGCCTTCTTGTCCTTCTGGCCTCCTGAGGTGTTGTTGTTCGCCGGGATCGGACTTTCATAACCCGCATACATCTCCGGCTTGATGCCGCGAGCGTAGGCGCCGCCTCCGAAGGTGTTCGGCTTGCCCGCCCCGATAAAAGCGATGTTCAAGTCCGGCTTGATCGCGTCTTCCAACCCAAGCGCCCAAAAACAGCTGTTCACCATCAGGCGACGATACCCTTCATTGGTGATATCCTCCGAGGTGCCGTAGAGGGAGGTGAAGACACGACCTTCTTTGCCGGACGCGCTCTTATAGCTGCGGGTCCACTCCGAAGGCATCGGTGGCTTGGTTTCATCCGCAGCGGAATCAGGAGTCATGCCGTTTAGCGGCTGCGCCATCGTGAGAATCTCACCGTCAGTCGGTTTGCCGACATAACCACCGGCCTGCACCCAAATGTCCTTCACCCCGCGCAGGATCGGATGCGCCTTCTTGTCGTCGGCGATCGTGATGCGTGTGCTCTGTTTATGATTCGTCCCGTAATGCCCCACCCAGGTCTGCCCGAGCACTTGATGGCCGAAGCCGAGATTATAGTCGGCACCCTGGTAGTCGAAGGAATACTTCGCGAAGGGAGCGTCCTTCGGCATCTTAAAGCCGTGCGTGGCCGTGCGCATGCCGATCACGGGGCCGCCGCGATTGAGGTAAGCATCGAAGTGCTTCATCTGTTCGGCGGGAAAGTTCTGGAACCGCAGGAACACCACGGCGAGATCCGCTGTTTCCAGCGCCTCGATGCCCGGCATGTTAGGGACTTCACCCGCAACGATGTTGCCCTCCTTGTCGATATCGAACAGCACCGTGCACTTGAAGCCGTGATGCTTGGCTAGAATCCGGGCGAGCGCGGGCAGTGACTCTTCTGACCGATACTCGTGGT
>JAGNMT010000086.1 GCA_017991025.1 Verrucomicrobiales bacterium | reverse complement strand
ACTTTCTGGCCGTTGCGCACGGACATGAGCCCGTTAATGACGACGCGGTCTCCAGCCTCAAGGCCCTCTCGAACCACCCGATAACCGTCGAGGAGAGGACCGGTCACAACCGCCCGGTAAATGGCCTTGTCTTCGGCATCGATCACCCAGACAAAGCTGCGCCCCTGATCATCACCGATGGCATTGTCGAGGATGAGTTTACCCTCATATTTTCCGCTTCCTGGAATCCTGAGACGGGCGAAGAAACCCGGAGCCATAAGCTTGTCCTTATTTTCAAAGACGGCCCGCGAACGAATCGTGCCGGTGGTCGCGTCGAGTTGATTGTCCACGAAGTCGATGTAGCCTTTGTGCGGGAACCCGCTCTCGTTGGCGAGTTCCATTTCCGCCTCCACTTTCCCGAACTGGGCGCTGACGCGTTTTCCTTCCCGGTGAAGCGTGCGGTATTTCAACACGGAGCGTTCATCGGCTTCGATGTAGCAATAGATGGGGTCGAGAGAAACGATCGTCGTAAGTAGGCTCGCATCCTGAATCCCCCCGGTGACGAGGTTTCCCTTCGTGACCCGCGCGTCGCTGAGACGGCCCGAAATCGGAGAACGCACTTCGGTGAATTCAAGGTCGAGCTTCGCCTCATCGAGTTCGGCTTCTGCGGCCCGCAGGATCCCTTCCGCCTCCGTCGCGGCCTTGATACGCCGTTCTGTATCTTCAGCGGAGATCGCCTGTGTATCCTTCAACGATATCGCGTTTTTCGCCTCCGAAGCGGCGAGCTCAGATCGACTTCGTGCGCTGCTGACGCGGGCCTCCATGCGACTCACGATCGCCTCATAAGGCCGCGGGTCTATCGTGAAAAGCAGTTCACCCTGCTCCACCTCGGCTCCTTCTTTAAAATGCACGGCGTCCAGGTAACCCGAGACCCTTGCCCGTATCTCAACCGTCTCCGGGGAGGCGAGGCGTCCGGTGTACTCGTCCCAATCGATGACCTCCCGGACAATGGGCCGGGCAACCGTAACCTCAGGCGCCGGCAGGTCAGCAATTAAATCCGGCTGTGCGGGTTTGCATGCCGTCACCAGTGTAGCGCAGGCAAAAACCGGAATCGATGACCGGATAAGGCTGACTGAAATGAAAAGTATCCGATTGCTCATCTGATCTGGTGCGCCTCTAGCAGCCCGATACTCTCTCTCGCCAACTGGCGGATCAAGGGAAAAACCAAGCGCGTAACCGGTGATATGGGTCAATTCCCGTCAAGAATAATAGTTGACCGTTCGTCTACTTTCTCCATAGTTCCCCCATGGGACGAGTCAGCAACGCCAAAGAACACTTGATTGAATCCGTACTGGAGCTGATCTGGACGGGAAGCTACGGCAGCACCTCGGTCGATCACATCTGTGAGCGGGCGGGGGTTAAGAAAGGGAGTTTTTACCACTTTTTTGAATCCAAGACGGCTCTGGCGGTGGCGGCGATCGATCACAGCTGGACCGAATATCGCAAACAGCTCGACGAGGTTTTTTCCCCGACCCTTCCGCCCCTCGAGAGGATTTTGACCTGTTTTCGCCATTCCCGCACCGAGCAGGAAGAGCTACTCAAACGCCACGGACGTGTCCTCGGCTGCCCGGTTCATTCACTGGGAGCCGAGATCTCGACGGTTGATCTGACGCTGCGAGACCGACTCCAGGAAGTCCTCTCGGACTTCATTTGTTATTTTGAAAGCGCGATCCGTGACGGACAGGCTCAGGGTAGCATTGTCGCAGGTGACCCCGCTTTGCTCGCCCGTATCGTCTTCGCTTTCAGTGAAGGGCAATTGCTCCACGCGCGCATGCAAAATGACCTGTCCCCGCTCGGCGATCTGGAATCAGGCACTTTGCACATTCTCCAACTCAAGCACTAAATCGACAGATCGCGACGCAATGGCTGCTTCCTTAGTATCACTTCGCCCGACCTTGCCTTCCCCCTACGACTCATGAAACGGATCTTTTTCTTCACCCTTTGCCTCTTCCTCACCGCCTGTGGCAAGCCGGAAGGACCGCCGTCCGGTGCCGGCCAGATGCCGCCCGCTCCCGTGACTCTCGCGACGGTCGAAACCCGCGAGCTGGTGGAGTGGGAAGAATTCACCGGCCGCATCGAGCCCACCGAGACAGTGGAACTCCGTCCCCGCGTCTCCGGTTACATCACGGAAGTGCATTTTGAAGCCGGTGCGCTCGTCAAGGAAGGTGAGGTCCTTTTCACGATCGACCAGCGTGCTTTCGAGACGAAACTTCGCTCGGCCAAAGCGGAAGTCGCCCGCGCCGGAGCGAGCACCACCGCAGCCAAGCGTGAGTTTGACCGCGTTCAGGAACTGCTCGCCGCCCGAGCAATCGCTCCGGAGCAGGCCGAGACCCGCGAGAGCACCTTTCTCCAGAGCGAAGCCACGCTCGAGTCTGCCCGCGCTGCCGAACACAGCGCGGAAATCGAACTGGAGCATACCAAAGTAGCTGCGCCGATCTCCGGACGCATCAGCCGGGCCATCACCACCAAAGGGAACTTTGTCACGGCGGGTTCGACGCTCCTGACGTCAATCGTCTCCGTCGATCCTGTCTATGTTTACACCGATATCGACGAGAACAGTCTCCTCAGGCTCCAGGCGCTGCAGCGTGAGGGAAAACTCTTCGTCGACGAAAAGGGCCGTGTCCCGGTGGAGATACAACTCGCAAACGAGACGACCTTTGATCACAAGGGCCACATCGAATCCTTCGATAACCGCCTCGACGCCGGAACCGGCAGCATGGTGCTGCGCTGCGAATTCACGAACACCGACGGGCAGCTCACCCCGGGGCTCTTCACCCGCGTCCGCATCCCCATGACCGCGATGTATCCCGCTCTTCTGATTGATGAAAAGAGCATCCTCACCGACCAGGCCAATAAGTTTGTCCTCGGTGTTGATGATCATAATCTGAGCGTCTACAAGCCGGTCGTAATCGGACCGGGCATCGACGGAAAACGCATCATCCGCAGTGGTCTCTCCGCCGGGGAAAAAATCATCGTCAACGGCATGGCCCGACTCCCGCAACCGGGCATGCCGGTCCAGCCGATAGAGGCGGCAACGGAGGCGCACCCCACGGAGGTTCCGACATCCGGCCGCTGAACCTGCTCGACGGCGACACAAACCACATCCATGAACTTTTCCCGCTTCTTCATCACCCGTCCCATTTTCGCGGGCGTGCTGTCGCTGCTCATTTTTATTCTCGGGGCGATCTCGCTTTTCCTGCTCCCGGTCTCGGAATATCCGGAGGTCGCTCCTCCCACCGTGATAGTGACCGCAAACTACCCCGGCGCGAATCCCAAGACCATCGCCGAGACGGTCGCCTCACCTCTCGAGCAGACCATCAACGGCATCGAAAACATGCTCTACATGTCCTCCCAGAGCACCGCGAACGGGACGATGACCCTAACCGTGACCTTTAAGCTCGGCACGGATATCGACCTCGCGCAGGTCCAGGTGCAAAACCGGGTCGCCCAAGTCCTCCCGAAGCTGCCCGAGGAAGTCCGGCGTTTTGGCGTGACAACGGTGAAGTCATCACCCGACCTCACCATGGTTGTTCATCTTTTTTCTCCGAACGAGCGCTACGACGACCTCTACCTGCGGAACTACGCGACGTTGAATGTAAAGGACGAACTGGCCCGCCTCCCCGGTGTTGGTCAGGTCCAGCTCTTTGGTGGAGGGGAATATGCGATGCGCATCTGGATCGATCCTGACAAAGCCGCCGCGCGGGGCCTCACCTCGTCGGAGGTCGTGAATGCGATCCGCGAACAGAATGTGCAGGTGGCTGCCGGAGTCATCGGTCAGCAGCCCGTAAAGAACGGAGTGCCTTTCGAACTCACCGTGAATGCCAAAGGCCGCCTCATCAGCGAGGAGGAGTTCGAAAAGATCATCGTCAAAGTCGGTCCCAACGGAGAAAAACTCCGCCTCAGGGACATGGCCCGGGTCGAGATGGGGTCGAGCGAATACGCTCTCCGCAGCCTCCTCAACAACCGCAAGGCGGTTGGCATCCCGATCTTCCAGCTTCCCGGTGCCAACGCGCTTTCTCTCTCTCAGGGCGTGCGGGCAAAAATGGCGGAACTCAAAACTAAATTTCCCGAAGGGGTGGATTACGCGATTGCCTATGATCCCACCGTCTTCGTGAACAAATCGATCGAGGCGGTTATTCACACCCTGTTGGAGGCTATCATACTCGTCGTCCTCGTTGTCGTCCTCTTTCTTCAAACCTGGCGCGCTTCCATCATTCCGCTCGTGGCGGTGCCGGTTTCGCTGATCGGGACTTTCGCCGTGATGCACTTGTTGGGGTTCAGCATCAACAACCTCTCCCTCTTCGGGCTCGTCCTCGCGATCGGCATCGTCGTTGATGACGCCATCGTCGTCGTGGAAAATGTGGAGCGGAATATCCGGAACGGACTTGCCCCGGTCGAGGCCACCAAGCAGGCCATGACCGAAGTGACGGGCCCAATCGTCGCGACGGCTCTCGTCCTCTGCGCTGTCTTTATTCCCACTGCTTTCATCAGTGGTCTGAGCGGTCAGTTCTACAAGCAGTTTGCTGTCACCATCGCGATCTCGACCGTGATCTCGGCGATCAACTCGCTCACCCTCAGCCCTGCGCTCTCGGCCCTGCTCCTTCAGGGTCATCAGGCGAAAAAAGATCTTCTCTCCCGCTTTATTGATCTTCTCTTTGGCTGGTTCTTCCGCCCTTTCAACCGCTTCTTCGAGTGGTCGTCGAACACTTACGTGGGTCTTGTGAAACGCATCATCCGTTTCAGCGCGATCGCCCTCGTCATTTATGGCGGCCTCGTCTGGGCAACGTGGAAGGGGTTTCAGATCACCCCGACAGGATTCGTCCCTTCGCAGGACAAACAATACCTCGTCGGTTTTGCGCAACTCCCCGACGGTGCCTCTCTCGACCGCACCGATGAAGTGATGCGGAAGATGTCTGAAATCTGTCTCGATCATCCCGGCGTGAAGGACGCGATCGCTTTCCCCGGCCTCTCGATTCATGGATTCAGCGTCAGCCCCAACAGTGGCATTGTTTTTGTCGGCCTCGATGACTTCGAAGAACGCACGACTCCCGAGCTCTCGGGTGGGGCGATTGCAGGAGCGCTGAACGGCAAGTTCATGGCCATTCAGGACGCCATGGTGCTTGTCCTCCCGCCTCCCCCGGTGAATGGCATCGGCACCACCGGCGGATTCAAAATGATGATTCAGGATCGCAACGATCAGGGATACGCAGCCCTTTACCAGGCCACCCAACAACTCGTCGGCGCGGCCTATGGCAGCGGAAAACTGGCGCAGGTTTATTCCGGCTACACAGTCAATGTGCCCCAGCTCGAAGCGGATGTGGACAGAGAAAAGGCAAAGTCCCAGGGCGTACCCTTGCAGAATCTCTTCGATACTCTCCAGATCAATCTCGGAAGTCTCTACGTGAATGACTTCAACCGCTTTGGTCGCACCTATCAGGTCGTCGCCCAGGCGGAACCACAATTCCGGGACGATGTCCAGGACATCACAAGGTTAAAGACCCGCAATGCGGCCGGCGGCATGGTGCCGATCGGTTCGCTCGTGCAAATGAAAGAAAGTTTCGGACCCGACCGCGTCACGCATTACAACGGTTATCTCTCCGCCGACCTCAACGGAGCCGCGATGCCCCCGCTCAGTTCGGGGCAGGGCGAAGCCGTCATCACCGAACTGGCGAAAAATCTTCCGCCCGGTTTTGAGTTCCAGTGGACCGAATTAGTCTATCAAAAGATCATCGCGGGGAACACCGCGATCTATGTCTATCCACTCTGTATTCTCCTCGTCTTCATGGTCCTCGCCGCCCAATATGAAAGCCTGCGCCTGCCGCTCGCGATCATTCTCATCGTGCCCCTCTGTCTGCTCTTCGCCCTCGCCGGAGTCCACCTGGCCGGCGGCGACAATAACATTTTCACCCAGATCGGTTTCATCGTGCTGATCGGACTGGCCTGCAAAAACGCGATTCTCATTGTGGAGTTTGCCAAAGAGCGCAACGACCACGGCTTAAGTCCGCTTGAGGCCGCTCTTGATGCCTGTCGTCTCCGTCTGCGCCCTATCCTGATGACGTCCATCGCCTTCATTGCCGGTGTCTACCCGCTCGTGATCTCTACCGGAGCCGGTTCGGAAATGCGGCGAGCCATGGGCACGGCGGTATTTTCGGGAATGATAGGCGTGACCCTCTTCGGACTCTTCCTCACCCCTGTCTTTTATGTTCTGGTCATGAAAATAGGACTCCGGAAGAAGATTTCACTCGAACCGCTGACGGTTTCTGAACCTTGATCCACCCCTCTCATGCACTGCTTCAAGACCATACGCACCCTGCTTCCTCTACTCTGCTTTGCGACGAGTGTCTTCGCTCAGGTCGGACCCGACTACGAACGCCCTGCCATCGAGGCGACCAATCGATTCAAAGGAGTCACCTGGCGCGAAGCCACCCCGTCCTCCCATCTGCCAAAGGGCGAATGGTGGAAAATTTTTCGCGACCCGAAACTCGATGAGTTGCAGGCACGAGCCACCGCCAACAACCAGGAGCTGAAAGCCGCCATTGCCCGGTTCGATCAGGCCCGGACGACCGCGCGGATTGCCAGGGCGGACTTGCTCCCTACCATTGGCGCTCCCCTCACCTACGAACAGCAACGCACCTCAGCGAACATGCCTTCCGCTTTCCCGCTCAACGGCATGCGATATGACGGACCGGCTTTCAATACCCTCATGGACTTCGGCTGGGAGATCGATCTCTGGGGGAAAATTCGCCGTCAGGTCGAAGCCGACGATGCAACCGCTCTCGCGGCCGCTGATGCCGTGCACAATGTCCTTCTCGGCATTCAGGCGGAGGTCGCGTCCACTTACTTCCAGCTGAGGGCTCTTGATGGGGAGATCGGGATCGTCCGCGAAGCGGTCAGCTGGCGCGGCGAAGCACTGAAAATCGCCCGTGCCCGGGTTAAGGCCGGCGCGGGGAACGAATTGGATGAAGCCCAGTCCGAAACAGAAGTCGCCACCGCTGAAGCAGAAATCTCCGTGCTACGAACGCAGCGCGACCAGTTGGAAAATGCATTGGCTATTTTGTTAGGTTCAAATCCTTCCTCCTTCGGCATTAAGGTGAATACGCGGGATCTTCCCGGACCTCCCGACCAACCCGCCGGGTTGCCCACCGATCTGCTCGAACGCCGCCCCGATCTCGCGCAGGCCGAGCGCCAGCTTGCCGCCGCGACCGCCCGCATCGGCGTCGCCAAGGCCCGGTTTTTCCCGAGCGTCAGTCTCATGGGCAACGGCGGATTCCAGAGCGGCGATCTCGATTTGCTCTTCGAGCCCGCCTCCCTGATGTGGAGCTACGGCCCCAAAATCCGTATTCCCATTTTTTCGGGAAACCGCGACCGTTTTAATCTCTCCCGCTCCCAGGCCGCACACGACGAGGCCCTCGCGCTCTACCGTCAGGCCTTCCTTTCCGCCATTGCAGATGTTGAGACGAGTCTTTCCAGCCTGCAACACCTCCAGACCCAGTCCGTCTCCCTCAATCGGGCACGGACCAGTGCGGAAAAGGCGGCTCATCTTGCCCGGACCCGCTATGAATCGGGCACGAGCCCCTACCTCGATGTCATCACTTCGAATCGCAGCGCCCTGCTTACTCAAGTGGCGACGGAGCGGGTCGCCGGCCAGCGACTCGTCGCCACGGTTTCGCTGATCAAAGCCATCGGCGGCGAATGGGACCGGGCAGAGACGATCGCTCTGCCCGTGACGACTCCCGACCCGGCGGCACGTTCGAATCCGGATGAGGTGGAGAAGGGGTTCTTCAAAAAGTTCTTTAAGCCGCGTCAGTGATTCGAGGACTGAATCGCGGCATTCGAGGGACTGAACGTAGCGTTTTTGACGATGTCACGAGGGCGTGGTTCGTGAGATCATGGGCCCGAACGTCCCATAATAAAAGCCAAGGGCGTTGAGTATTGAACCTTTTACCAATTTTCAATCACGAACTGGGAGGACCGGCTCTCAGACGGATCCCATCTGGAGAGAGCGGTTTCGGTTCATCCATTCTTCGGGGGTTTCCACCCACATGAACAAGGCTCTGACGACATCCATGTAGCCGAGGTATTGGTGTTGCTCCTGTTTGATCTGGAAGGCCGCGCAGCGGTGTTCGTGGTCGTAAAGCCCACCTGCGGGTCCCGGCTGCGGGAGGTGCTCCGGGAGTTGGGAGATTAGGCTCTGGACGACATCCCCGGCCTCCTCCCGGGAATGGCCATTAAGCACTACCAGCTTGATGCGCACCGCCTGCGCGAAGTAGTGGATGGCCTCCAGTTCATACTTCAGAGTGCGGGCCACGGTGTCCAGTGCTCCCTGTCCCCGGCACTGAGCTCGTTCGCCTGCACGCGCACCTCCGCGAGGGCGTGCTGCAAAAGATCGCCTTCGCATTGGATTGAATCCCATGCCCGCGTCGCCCGCTTGAGATGGCCGTCGACATCGCTATCCAAGCCGACCATCAACTCGTTCACCTGTGAGCGGGTGCGGTCCAGAATTTTCTCGATGTTGTCCCGCTGGCTCTGCCATTTCCGGTCCCAGACATTGGGTTGTTCCTCCCGGCTGGCAAGGTGCCGCGAGGATTGAAGCGACATGGCGAGGGATCTTTCGAGCTGGTCCAGATGGGCGGAGTTCACTCGCGATGCCTTCTCGAGGGCGGTTGGAATCGCGGCGGCTTCAATGTGGGCTTGGGTTGTCATAAAAGAGCAGGCTTTGCGTGATGACCGGGGACACTATGGACGAAAGGTCAGGCATCCACCCTCACTGTCCGTCGTCTCCGGTAGGTGGGTGAAAGATCAATCAGAACGGAAATGACGGCACCGATGACCGGGACGATGCTCCATTGTCCACCAAAATATTTCATGACGACCGAGAACCACAGTGTGGTTAACGGCAGCAGGAAAAACCCGATCACGGGCCAGAGCAGGGAATCGAATACGCCCTGAAACCAATCGGTCAGCAACCACAGGACAAGGATGATGATGCGCGGGATGAACAATGCGATCAGCAGAATGAGGGCGGGCATAATGGGAATGGAAAGATGGCAGACTCTCGCCCGCAATCGATCTGGTAGAAATGGGGTGAAACCCTATCATCCGGAGCCATTAAACGATCCCCCTCTCTCCCCGGCCTTGCGGTGGGGCGGGGGCGGAAAGGATGAAAAGGCAATTCCTTATCAATTCAGTCTCCAGTCCGGGATGACAAACGCATAGCAGGCGGCTTCCCCGAGGACGCATGACCGGGACGTCGCTGTCGGGACGCTGGATGGATCATTTTTGCTTCTTCGGTGGTCAAAAAACGCCCAGAGAATCGATTTCTGATCTCTCTCCTTGTTGCGGTAGTGAATTCCGTCTCACCTTGTGCCGCATGAATCGGAATTTTTCGGTTTCCCATCCCACACCCCTCGTCAGCGCCATTCTTGTGACCATAGGTCTCTCTCTCTCGCCTAGGCAAACTCCCCCTGTCATGAATTCTACCCTTGTCACTCTAGCCACCCTCCTGCTGCTGCCCCTATCGCTTCCCGCACAGGATAAAATTGCTCCCGGTCCCGACGGGGCCAATATTTCCCTGAAGCTAGAGATCGAACGAGCCATCGCCAAGGGCTCGGACTTCCTGAAGGCTCAGCAGAAAACCGAAACGGGTTCATGGAGCGATCCGGTGAACCCCGCTTTCACCGCGATCGCGATCTCGGCGATCCTTGGCGACCCCTCACTCGATACCGCGAAAGGACTGCCGACCGAAGTGGAAAAGGGCTACGAGTTCCTCCTCGCGAACGTCCACGACGACGGCGGCATTTATGGCAAGGGCCTCGCCACCTACAACACGGCTCTCTCGGTCACTGCCTTTTCACAGTCGGGTAAGAAGGAACACCTCCCCGTGATCGCG
>JAGNMT010000618.1 GCA_017991025.1 Verrucomicrobiales bacterium | reverse complement strand
CGACGAGTTGCCGGATGAAGTGTTCGGCGAGGGTTATCTCAATTCGCTTTCACCGCTCCAGTCGGAACAGTATCTCGACATTGCCAACGAGTTACTGGATCGCATCCTCGCCCCGGACGACGCGCCGCCGACATCGGTGCAAAAGCGTCTCTTCGGTGAAACACCGCCCTCCGGATCCGATCTCCGGGCTGAAGCGGAAAAAGTCGCCCGCTCGCTC
Organism: Verrucomicrobiales bacterium; assembly: GCA_017991025.1. Taxonomy (GTDB): domain Bacteria; phylum Verrucomicrobiota; class Verrucomicrobiia; order Verrucomicrobiales; family DEV007; genus Arctic95D-9. Next base: position 2,495 of record JAGNMT010000618.1, on the reverse strand, counting down.
GCCCGGAACGCCTATCGACGCCCGCCCTCGAACGAGGAAGTGGCGGTTCTGTTAGGCGTCTTCGATCTCGGGCGCGAAAACCAACTGACCTACCCGGCGTCCCTTGGCCTGATGCTGAAGGCGGTCCTCGTTTCGCCCCAATTTCTTTACATCACCCCCGGCAAAACAACCGAACCCGGAAAAGCCATCGTCCCCCTCGATGACTTTCAGTTGGCGTCGCGCTTGTCCTATCTCCTCTGGTCCACGATGCCCGATGCCGAACTGTCCGCCCTTGCCGACGGCGGCAAACTCCGCGAACCCTCCGTCCTGAAAGCCCAGGTGCGGCGTTTGCTCGGAGATCCCCGCTCACGGGCTTTGTTCGATAGCTTCGGAGTGCAATGGCTGGGTCTCGGGGATCTGAAGAGCCAGACCTTCGATACCGCGAAGTTCCCCCAGATGACGACTGAGTTGCGGGCCGCAATGGTTGAGGAAGCCCGCCTATTCTTCGAAAGCATCGTGCGCGAGAACCAGAGTGTCGTCCGTTTTGTGGAGAGCGATTACACCTTTCTCAATGGTCCCCTCGCCGCCCTCTACGGCCTCGAAAAAACCGTCACCGGACCGGAGATGCGCCGGGTGACCCTGACCGATGCCAATCGCGGCGGAATCCTCGGCATGCCCGCCACTCTCGCGACGACCTCCTTCCCCAATCGTACCAGCCCGGTTAAACGCGGCGTCTGGGTGCTCGAGCAGGTCCTGGGAGAACACGTGCCACCGCCCCCGGCGAATGTTCCGCCGCTGGAAAAACAGGACAAGAAGAAGGTCGCTAATCTGACCCTGCGTCAACGCACTGAGCTGCACGTCACGAACGCCACCTGCGCCAATTGCCACAAGATCCTCGACCCGATCGGCTTCGGCCTCGAGAACTTCGACGCGATCGGGCGGTGGCGCGTCCAGGACGATACCGGGGGACCGATCGACGCCGCGGGCGAGCTACCCGGAGGCAAACATTTCACTTCTCCCCGTGAACTGAAGGCCATCCTCGCCGCCCGCAAAGATGACCTGACCCACAATCTGACGGAGAAGCTGCTGGCGTACGCTCTCTGCCACACACTGGAGGGCTATGACGAGATCGTGGTGGATCACCTGATGGAAACGATCGCGAAAGACGACTACCGCATCCAGACGCTGATCAGTGAGATCGTCACCAGTTACCCTTTCGTCAATCATCGCGTTCATTAACCTTGGAGCCCGAAAAGACGTGAGATCCATATTGGCGGTGCGAGGTCCCGCCGCTGGTTTCGCCGCCGTCTTGAAACGTTTCCTTGCCAACACGTCATGGAGTTGTGATATCATCAGCTCGATCATGTCATCCGCCCCTCTCTGGCCCAGCCATACAGCCTCGTTCTACACGACCCGCTGGACTCGCGTCTGCCTCGCGAAAGCCGACTCGGAGGATGGACGCGGAGCCCTCGCCGATCTCTGCGAGGCGTATTACGAACCGGTCGTGGCCTATTTGCGCAGCGTGTTTCGCGATGAGGATGCGGGGCGGGAGATGAGCCATGCGTTCTTTGCGGAGATGCTCGGTGGCGGCACCATCCACACGGCTGATCCAGAGCGCGGGCGGTTTCGCTTCTATCTGCTCGGGGCGGTGACGCATTTCGTGTCACATCGGCGTGAGTCAGATAGGCGACTTAGGCGGGGAGGTGGCGTAAGGCCCTTGTCGTTGGATGCCGGATCCCCTGATTCACCCGCGATGAAGGTCCCGGACGTTGCGAGTCACTCGCCCGAAGCTGCCTTTGACCGTCAATGGGCCGTCACGATGCTCGCCCGTGCCATGGAGTCGCTGGGGGCCGAGTGTACGTTGCAGGGTAAGTCCGCGTTGTTCGATCAACTGCGCCCGTGGTTGCTCGGCGAATCCGACTACGGCGATCAAGCGGCCGTGGCGGAGTCACTGGGGCTGAGCGCGGCGGCGATGAAAGTGACCGTGCATCGCATCAGGAATCGCTTTCGCCATTGTGTGAAAGAGGAGATTGCAGGGACTTTGAAAGATGCGGCTGCCGTCGAGGACGAGATGCGCTCGCTGCTCGCCGCGTTGGGCGGCTAAAAATGTTTGTAACCCTTTCTCCGCCGCACGGCATGGTCAGGTATGGACCCATCATCATCATCCGACTCCAAGTGCCCCCGCTGCGGTGAATCCCTCCCCGCTGATACCGTGGTCGGCCTCTGCCAGCGCTGCCTCATGGTCGGCGCGATGCAGCCCGCGCAGTCGCTCACGACGTACCAGTTCTCGATCCGGTGAGGCAAAGAAAAGCAAAGCCGTTGAGAGCCATGCCCTCGTCATCTGCCAATCACGAAGCATTCTTCATGGCGGAACCAACTTCACTCACTCGTTTGAAAACTCAGATTTCCGCGAGTCCGCCTCTTGCCTGCTCCCTTCATCGAATCCATTTTCCCTTATCCTAATGAGCAGTCACTTCCTCATCGATCGCCGCACCTGCCTGAGAGGTGTCGGAGCC
>JAGNMT010000617.1 GCA_017991025.1 Verrucomicrobiales bacterium | reverse complement strand
ATGATTGGTGCCAATCCGCTGATCGTGCCGGTCAAGGATGCTTATGGGAGATATGTCAGGGTAACGGTCGAGGGAAGTAAGACCCCGGCCCGGATCTCGTTCGATCTGGCGGAGTTGATCGTCTACTCGGGTATTCAAAATGTCGCGGCAGGTAAGGCCGTAACGGCGATGCACCCGTTGAAGATTTTGAACTGGGCGCCCGAGTTTCTTGTGGACGGCTACAGCAGCCGGCGGAATCTGGTTTCTTACGAGACGTGGCTTACGGATCTGGTGAAGCGAAATCGCCTTGTACGGCGATGGCTCGACAGAGAGAACGCCCGCCTGGACCTGATGGATCGTACCGTGACTCACGGGGTAACCTACATGGCGAGCGGGGTTACGGGCGCACTCGGTTTTGTCCTCGTGGCCCTCTCCCGTGGGCGGGTGAAGCGCCGGAAGGACCTCGAAGCCCTCCGTCAGCGGATTGCGAGTGATCTCCATGACGATATCGGGAGCAATCTCAGCAGTATCGCGCTCCTGGCCGAGTTGGGGAAGACCGAGGTGGATGAGCCGGATCTGGTTATCGAAGAGTTGACCGACATCAAGGCAACCGCCGACAAGACGATTGAGTCAATGCGGGACATCGTCTGGTTGATTCGGCCCGGAGAGGAGACCTGGCAGCAAATGTTGACCCGCTTTCGCGAGACTGCCTCCAAGCTCCTGAGGGCGCATGAATATTCCTTTGTCGTCCGTGGCGAGGCCCACGACGACCGCCTCCCGCTCGAGTTCAAGCGGGATATTTTTCTGATTTATAAAGAGGTCCTCAATAATATCGTGCGTCATGCCGGGGCTAATGCCGTGGAGATCGAGATCGACTGCAAACGAAACCGTCTCCAGATGAGGATCGCTGACAATGGGACGGGGTTTAACAATCTGGACCACGAGTTCAGGGAGGGGAACGGTCTCCGGAATCTCAGAATGCGTGCCCATGCGATCGGGGGCAGCCTCAAAGTGCGGAGTGCTCTCAATGAAGGAACAACGGTCCATTTAATGGTGCCGATGCCATGAATGAGCCAGATTTTTAGGATGCAAATGATCGCATTGCGGTCAAGTTAACTGCCAAAGCAAGACTATGAGTGAGGAAACGCAGACCGAAGAGGCCGCCAAGGCACCGACGAGAGTTTGGATGGTGGAGGATAATGAAACGCTGCGGCGCACGGTGGCGCGGGTGCTCGACCGTCAGAAGGACATGAAGTGCGTTCATCAATACGAGCGATGTGAAGATGCGATCGAGGCTCTTGTCGCCGGGGAACGCCCCGATGTCATGCTTTTTGATATTGGACTGCCCGGAATGAGCGGGATCGAGGGGATTCGCCGTATCAAGACGGCTCTTCCGGAGATCGAAATTCTCGTGTTTTCGGTTTTTGACGACAATGAAAAGGTTTTCAATGCAATCTGTGCCGGGGCGTCCGGTTACCTGCTCAAGACTTCCAGCATGGGTGAAATTCCCGATGCGATCCGCGAGATTCTCGCCGGCGGGGCACCCATCAACGCGCTCATTGCCCGCCGGGTCCTCGACATGTTCAGTGATCTCGCCCCGAAGAGCCGCGATTATGGCCTGACCGAGCGGGAAAAGGAAGTTCTCGAGCAAATGGTCGAGGGGCTCACAAAGAAGGAAATTGCCGATCAACTGACGCTTAGTTTTCATACCGTGGACAAGCATATTCGCGGGATTTACAGCAAACTTCACGTGAACACGATGACCGGGGCTGTTGCCAAGGCTCTCAAAGAAGGTTTGCTGCCGAAGGGTTAACGGGGCTTCTGACCCATATGGCCGTAACCTTTTCGCCGAGGCGTGAAGAGTCCCTTGATCCTGCTGCGAATCGCCGCTAGCAATACGGCATGTTCTATATCGGAATTGACAGCGGGACGCAGAGCACCAAAGCCGTGGTGTTGGACCTTGAGAGTGGATCCATCGTGGCGGAGGCCTCGCAGGCTTATGAATTGATATCCGGATTGCCGGCGGGACATCTTGAACAGCATCCGGCTGACTGGATCGCGGCGGTGAAGGCGACGATCTCGGGCTGCCTGGATCAGTTGGGTGCCCGACGCAAAGAAGTTCGCGGCATCGGTGTGAGCGGGCAGCAGCACGGACTCGTCGTTCTCGATGAAAAGGACGAAGTCGTCCGTCCGGCGAAATTGTGGTGCGATACCTCTACGGTGGCCCAGTGCGATCAGTTTGCGGAGACCTTCGGCGGGAAAGAGGGACTCGTCGAGCGGTCCGGGAACACGATGTTGCCCGGTTACACGATCCCCAAGTTGCTTTGGCTGAAGCAGAATGAGCCCGATCATTTTCGGAAAGTGCGGTCTATCCTGCTGCCTCACGATTATATCAACTTCTGGCTGACCGGCGTGAAGCGCATGGAGTATGGTGACGCCTCGGGTACGGGGATTCTCAATGTCCGAACCCGGCAGTGGGATCACGAGTTAATCGACTTTGTGGATACCTCGGTTGGTGACATGCTCCCGCCACTGGGATCTTCCAATGCAGTCCACGGGATTGTGCGTCCCGTACTCGCGGCTGAATGGGGACTCGGGAACGACGTTCTCGTGAGCGCAGGTGGTGGCGACAACATGATGGGGGCAATCGGGACCGGGAACATTGCCAACGGGATTATCACGGCGAGTTTCGGAACCTCGGGCACCCTCTACGGCTGCGCGGAGAAACCCATCAT
>JAGNMT010000616.1 GCA_017991025.1 Verrucomicrobiales bacterium | reverse complement strand
CGATAAATTCACAAAGAACGGCTCGCAATCCTCCATAGCACCGATAAGTTTGGCCGCTTATGGAGACCGAGTTTCGGAGCAAGGAGACAAGTTGGCTATCGTTTAATGCCCGGGTATTGCAGGAAGCGGCGGATCCCGGGGTGCCTCTCTTCGAGAGGATCAAGTTTCTTGGCATCTACAGTTCCAATCTTGACGAATTTTTCCGGGTGCGGGTCGCGACCCTGAAGCGTCTCGTCTCCCTCGGCGAGGAATGGAAACGGCTGGGAATACCCGATCCTAAAATCACGCTGAAGGCGGTGCGGAATCTTGTCTCAAAGCAGGCGGACGATTTTAACGAGGCGTATGGCAGGGTCAAAGCGGATCTGGAGGAGAACGGAATCAAGCTCATCAATGAGAGTGATGTCCCGCCCGACCTCGAGCCTTATTTGCGCAGCTATTTTCGGCGGCAGGTGAGCCCTCACATTTTCCCCACGATTCTGAAAGCGGCAGCGAAGCTTCCCAAGTTGAAGGACCTGCCGATGTATCTCGCGGTGAAGGCGACGAAGGGCGACGGGACGGGGAGACCCATGCATGCGCTCATCGAGATCCCGCAGCATCTCCCCCGCTTTATCCCGCTCCCGAAGGTCGGCGAGACGCAACTCGTGATGTATCTGGACGACATCATCCGTTTCGGATTGGATGAGGTGTTTTCTACTTTCCCGTATGACCATTTTGAGTCCTTCGCGATCAAATTCACCCGGGACTCCGAGCTCGCGTTTGATGACGACTTTACCGAGAGTTTTTATGAAAAGCTGGAGGATAGCTTGAAGGCTCGGGAGGAAGGCCTGCCGGTGAGGGCGAATTTTGACAGGAATTTCCCCAAACCTTTTCTCAATCTCATCCTGAGAAAATTGAATCTGGCGCGGTCCGACTCGCTTTATCCAGGAGCGCGTTACCATAATCGCCGCGACTTGCTGACTTTTCCCGATTTCGGAAAGAAGGGCCTGAACTATGAAAAATCGGAACCTGTTCCGGTGAAGGCGATTTACCGCAAGCAGGCGGGAATGTTTGCGGCGATGCGGAAGCGGGACTTGCTCATCCATGTGCCTTACCAGCCTTTCCGGCATCTCATCACCCTCCTCCAGGAGGCCTCGCTCGATCCGCTCGTGCAGAGTATCTCGGTGACGCAGTACCGCCTCGCCAAGGGGTCCTGCATCGCCCGGGCGCTTCAGGCGGCGGCGAGAAACGGGAAACGTGTTTTTGTGCTGGTGGAGCCGCAGGCCCGGTTTGATGAAGAGGCGAACATCAAGTGGGCGGGCCACTATCGGGATGCAGGGGTGCAGGTGCAGTTAGGAGTCCAGGGGCTGAAGGTGCACAGCAAGCTCATTCACATCGTACGACGAGAATCCGGCTGCGACCGGAGCTACACGGTTCTCGGGACCGGCAATTTTAATGAGGATACGGCGGGCGTTTTCGCGGATCATGTTCTCATGACCTACAATCAGGAGATTGGTCATGACGCGACTGAAATCTTCCGATTTTTCCGGCAGTCCTATCAGAAGCCACGGCTGATGCATCTCAACATTGCTCCGTTCGATCTCCGGTCCTTTCTCCGGGCACGGATCGAGCGCGAGATCGAGAATCACAGCGCGGGAATGCCGGCCGGTATTTCCATCAAGGTGAATAATTTTTCAGACCCCGAGACAAATCTGCTGATTCATCGTGCTGCCGATGCGGGGGTTCCCGTGCGCATGATCGTGAGAAGTATGTTCTCCCTCGTGATTGAGGAGGGCAGTTCGATTCAGGCCATCAGTATCGTCGACAAATACCTCGAGCACTCGAGAATGCTCATTTTCGAAAACGGGGGCGAACCCGAAGTCTTTCTCGCCTCGGCGGATTTTATGCCCCGGAACTTTGATACGCGGGTGGAGACGATCTTTCCGGTCTATGAAAAGAAGCTGAAGAACCAGCTCATCGAGTATTTTAATATTCAGTGGCGGGACAACACTAAGGCGCGCATTCTCGATCGGAACCTCTCAAATGGCTATCGCAAGGGCGAACCCGGCAAACCGGCCCGTGCCCAGATCGATATCGAGACCTACCTGCGCGAGCAGAATTGAGCGAACTACGGCTCGTGGCAGTGCCAATTCTTGGCGACTGTGGCTTTTGCCACAAAATGCCCGCCGGGATGACACTCGGTCAGGAGTATTGAACCTCCATTCATCCGTCCTTTTTCATCGAGGAGAGGCCTGTCGTCCGTATCGCAAACATCGTGCGCTTTGATGATCTCAAACCGCAAACTGCAGCCCGGCGCGATTTGTCGCCGCAGTTCCAGGGCGACCCGGCCCATCGTAAAGCGCGGGTTGACCTCGCAGATCGCGCGCAGGATGAGTTGCCCGTCGGCGTCGCGGTGGACGTAGGCATCGACACCGAGGGGGCCTTCGTAGTTGACGGCACCGAACCAGGCGGCGAGATCCAGCGCGAGAGGGGACTCCTCGTTGTAGAGAGGGAGCACTTCCTCCATGACGAAACGGGCAAGGTCAGGGGCCATTCCCTTGCAGAATTTGACCTGACAGAAACTGCCTCGATAGCCGCCTCCCGGGGAAATGATCTGCTCGACCAACGCGACAAGACGGGCCTGGCCGGCCTCGATACGGTATTGTACCGAGAAGTCGAATACCCGGGCATGGGCGGGCTCAAGAAGGATGCCGCCTTCGGTAAGTATCTTGTTTGAAAGGGGG
>JAGNMT010000085.1 GCA_017991025.1 Verrucomicrobiales bacterium | reverse complement strand
GACGAAGGCTTCGTCCTTCGAAGCTCTCACGACCTTCGCTACTCACCCGAAATCCCCCAGCAATCCCGCGAGTGTCTCCGGCGTGAGATTCAGGCCCGTCGTCGCGCCCGAAAGCAGATCCGTCGCCAAGTCATCTTTCTTTCCCTGCATCTGCTGAATGCGCTCTTCGACGGTGTTCTGACAAATCAACTTGTGAACAAAGACCGGCTTATCCTGCCCGATTCGATAAGCCCGATCAGTCGCCTGATTCTCCGCCGCCGGATTCCACCAGGGATCATAGTGGATCACGGTGTCCGCTCCGGTTAGCGTTAATCCCGTCCCTCCCGCTTTCAAGGAAATCAGAAAGACCTCGCCTTCCCCGCCCTGAAATCGCTCGACGAGGCCCTGCCGATCTTTCGTCTCCCCGGTCAGCTTCAAGTAGACCACCTTCTCCCCGACAAGATGGGCCTCGATCAGATCGAGCATCGAAGTGAATTGCGAAAACAAAAGCACCCGATGCCCTTCTTCGCGAAAGACCCGAAGGAGATCAACCAGATAATCAAATTTCGCCGAGGTCGCTGCGCTGCGCTGCTCCTTCAAAAGCCCCGGATGGCAGCAGATCTGGCGCAGTTTCAGAAGTGCATCGAGAAACACGATCTGCGCCTGCTGCCCCCGGATCGCGAGAGCCTGACGGACCTGCTTGTCCATCGTCGAGCGGACCGTTTCGTAGAGATCCTTCTGCGCCTGACTCATCTCGATCTCGTGCAGGATCTCCGTCTTCGACGGCAGTTCCTTCGCCACATCGTGCTTCGTCCGCCGGAGAATGAGAGGCCCGACACGTCGGACGAGGGCGGCGCGTTTTGCCTCGCTGCCGCTTTTTTCAATGGGTGTTTGATAGACCGAGCGAAAGGTATCGAGCGACCCGAGCAGCCCCGGCATCAGAAAATGAAAGAGACTCCAGAGCTCCCCAAGATGATTTTCAACGGGCGTTCCCGAGAGACAAAGCCGGTGCTTCGCCCGCAACGAACCAACTGCCTGCGTCACCTGTGCCCCCGGATTTTTGATATGCTGCGCCTCGTCGAGAGCGAGGAGATGGAACTCATGCTCCAGCAGATGATCGAGATCCCGATGCAGCAGCGCATAGGAAGTGAGCACGAGGTCCGATCGCGAAATTTTCCGGAACTGCGATTTCCGGTCCGCCCCCTGTAGCACCAGCACGGAAAGATCGGGCGCAAATTTCGCGGCTTCGCGCTGCCAGTTCATGACCACACTCGTCGGGGCGATCACAAGAGAAGGCAGTCCTTCGCTGCGACCCGATTCGATCCCGGAAAGGAGATGTGTCAGGGTCTGGAGCGTTTTTCCGAGACCCATGTCGTCGGCGAGGATGCCATTAAGACCGTGTCTCGCGAGAAACTGCATCCAGCAATAACCATCGTACTGATATTCGCGCAGTTCGGCGCGAAGACCGGTCGGAAGGGGCACCCGCTCGATGCTCTCGAAATCGCGGAGGCGGGCGCTGAGTTCTTCGACCTCCTGCGGCACGGTCAGGGAAAGCGACTCACCCGCAAGCTCCCCCGCGACGAGCGCGGCATCGAGTTTGCCAAGCTTGACCGGACCATTTCCGAACTTGAATTCCAGCAGCTCACCGAGCGTCTTGAGAATGCGCCGGAATCGCCCCACCGGCAGGGCAAGGCCTCGTCCGTCAGGCAGAAAGATCATGAACTCCTGACCGGACGGCATGCCCTCCGTCACGTCGAGAAACCGGTTCTTCACCAGTGCGGCGAGGATGGGTTGCAATTCGAAGGTCTCCCCGTCGATTTCAAACCCGGCCGAGAGATGAAACCAACCCTTACCCTCATCAACGATTTCCGCCTGCCAGGTATCCGTGCGAAAGACGAGTGGCTTAAACCCGACATCAGCTGTGAAACGCACCTCCCATCCGCGCCGCTCCAACGCCGGAACCCCTTCGTGGCGAAACCGCTGCCAGTAGAACTCCGGATGCGGCCACTTTTTCGTATCGGGCGCCCACAAGGTTCCCTCCGTCTCCGGTCGATCAAGCTTTCGCAACGACTGCGGAGGCTCCTCGGCCCCGGGCTGAAGGTCGAGCGAGTAGAGCGTGTTCAATGCCGTCGTCTCCGCAGCCCGGGCGCGCTTTATTTTCCCCTCCGGGAGAACGATAGGCGGCAACTGTCCGGCTGGGGAAAGAGGAACACGATTCCCGGCATACACCGCAAAGGCTTCCGCAAAAACCTCCGGCAGCCAGGCACTGCGCTCGCCCTCGCGACGATGCTGAACGCGCAAAAGGAAAGAGGGTTCAGTTTCCGAAATGACCCTGTTTGATGGTTCGGATAGGGGCTCCGGCAATATCTCGAGCGTCTTCCCACCCGTCATTTTTTCAGCCAGCGGCGTTCCACCGAAAGCACGGGCGAGACGGGCACCGTTGCCTTTTCCCAGATAGAAGAGCAGCGCGGCACTGTGCGCACAGTTCGTTCCGGCATCACATCCGCACTCCCCTTCCAGGGTCAGCCCGCCGCTCTCCCGCCAGAGCACGACGGCAGGATGAAAGGAACGACCGTCTTTTTCCGTGACGACCGCTTTTAACTCCGCATCACCGGTCTCCAACAATTCGGCGAGAACGCCGGAGACCTGACGTGCCGCGACGAGACGTTTGCCCGCCGCAAGCGCCGCCCCATCGAAGCGACTCAGCCAGCGTTCCGACTCCAGATAGTCGACGACATCATTGATCACGAGGGATTTCATAGGCTGGAGTGACGGCTTCAGCCGTTCCCTTCGATACCCCTCGACGGGTGACCACAAATGCCTGAATGCCCCGCTCCAGGGCCTCCGCTGACTAATGCTGACTCCTGATCCACCAATCGACAAGACATGCAAGAGCTAGGACCACATTGAGAAGATTGTAAACCTTGAAGGGCAGCAGTATCTGAATGAGCACCGCATAAGCCGCGAAAGAAAAGACCACCGCCTCGCGGAACTCCACTCCGAAATACTGGAGCAGAATGAGCCCTACCAACCAGACTGCCTTACTCAGGTAAGCCCACTTTGCCGCTGCGAGCGGCGACATCGTCGCGTTGCGGTATTTGGCGAAAATATCGTCCTCCTTCGCGACCCATATACGATACTCGAGATGGAGATGAACGATAACGATAACGATGAGCAGAATCTCGAACATGACCTCGCCTTCACTGCCCGTAGGGAGCTCGCAGGATGCGGTTGTTGTAGGTGTCGCAAATGTAAATCATGCCGTCAGGACCGATCCGGACACCATGAGGCCGGCGCAGTCCGGTCGTAAGCAAGGTCTCCCCGATCCCGTCCGCCGCCTTCGGAGGCAAACCCGCGACCAGCTCCATCTTTTCCGTTTTCGGGTCATAACGCCGAATGCAATGGTTCTCCGCATCGGCAATGAGGACACGCCCCTGCAGGTCCATCGCGACATACTTCGGCCCGTTCATCGTCGCTTCGATCGCCGCCCCGCCGTCGCCGCTGTAACCCTTTTTCCCGGCGCGATTCACGACCGTGCGGACGGTGCCGTCTTTCACCTCAACGAGGGCATTACCTCCGCGAAGGAGCACATAGAGCGTGCCATCAACGGCCTGTGTTACCGCCCGCGCATCACCCATCGTGGTATCGAGCGCCGCCGCGCCATCCTGAGGCAGGCCGCTCTTTCCGTTGCCGGCAACGGTGCTGAGTTGCCCCGTCTCCAGATCGATTTGACGAACCCGATGATTCCCGATGTCGGCGATATAGACACGCTTTCCGTCAGGCGAAAGGGAGGCGGTCATCGTGATATTGAATTTACCCTCTCTTGCCGGACCGCCATCTCCCCGGAATCCCTTTTCCCCCGTTCCCGCGATCGTGCTTACCACGCCTGACTTGAGATCAAAGAGACGGACCCGATGATGAAAGGAGTCGCCAATGATGGCCTTGTCATCCCTCGTGATCTGAATATCGTGCATGCCGTTAAAGACAACTTCGAGCGGCTTCTCCCCGTCTTTCGCGTCTCGTTCCGATTTGTCCTTTTCCGCGTTGTAGAGGACCCCGGCGACAAACTGGACCTGCCCGTTGGCGACCCGAAAGACGCGATTCTTTTTCGTGAACTCGACCCCGTATAGCGTTCCCGATGAGTCAAAGTCCACACTGAACGGTTCGCTGATTCCCGATGTTCCTCCCCCCCCGGCGACGACCTCGACATCCGCTTTAGCCGGGGCCGGGAAAGTGATGAGGGCGAGCCCCCAGAAGAGAATGTTTTTCATGGGGAGATCTTGAAGGAGTTCGCGTCTTTTGAAAAGAAATCTTTACCCGTGAACAGGAGGAAGAGGGGGATCAACTCGGCGTCAATACCCCGAAGATGACCGCAACGACATGGCAGACACTACCCGCCATCACGAAAAGATGCCAAATGAAGTGCCCGTAACGCAATTTCGGCATCAGATAGAACGCCACGCCGCCTGTGTAGCAGAGCCCTCCCGCCACCAGCCAGGCGATCCCCACTGCATTCACCGACTCAATGAGAGGCCGGATCGCTACACAGATCATCCAGCCCATCAGGATATAGAGAGCGGTCCCGAGTCTGTTAAACCGCGGCAGCAGAATCGTCTTCAGAATGACTCCGCCAAGCGCAATACCCCATACCGCCGCCAAAAGCGACCAACCCCACGGCCCTCTGAGATTCACGAGAAGCCAGGGCGTATAACTCCCGGCAATCAGGACAAAAATCAGGGCATGGTCCAGAATCTGAAAGAGACGCTTCCGGTGATGCGAAGTAACGAAATGATAGATCGCCGAGGCCCCGTAAAGAAGAACGAGACTGCCTCCAAAAACAGAAACCCCCACCGTATGCCAAACCGAAAGCGGAATCGCCAGATGGATCATGGACACCAGTCCGATGACACTCACGACCGCTCCGATGGCATGGCTGAGCGCATTCGCCACCTCTTCAGCATGGGTCTCACAAAGAACGCTGCGCTCTTTCATGAACGCACTGTCATCGGGAATTCAGCGTTTTACCAATAAAAAATCCGTCATGTCCCGATCACGGAATCTTACCATGTCCTGGATTCACCGGCTTCTTGCCAGCGCGATCAGAATCGCCTTTTGCGCATGAAGCCGGTTTTCAGCCTGCCGAAAAATTTCGTCCGCCCGCTCTTCGAAGACCTCTTCACTGATCTCCTTGTCCCGGTAGGCAGGCAGGCAATGCTGGACGATCGCGCCTCTACCAGCAAGTTTCAAAACCGCCGCATTGATTTGAAACGGGGCAAGAATTTTGAGCCTTTCGGCGGCCTCAGCCTCGCGGCCCATGCTCACCCAGGTGTCCGTATAGAGGACATCCGCCCCGGCCGCAGCCACAGCCACATCGTCAGTCAAAGTCACCGGCGCATCACCAAGACGCGACATGAAGGCCGCATCGGGCTGAAACTCCTTCGGCGCGGCGATGACGAGTTCGAAACCGAGACGCTTCGCCGCCCACGCCCAGGAACGGCCCATGTTGCAGTCACCGTCACCAAAAAAGGCGACCTTCCTGCCGTCCCATCCGCCGAGCAGTTCGCGAATCGTGAGCAGATCGGCGAGGATCTGGCAGGGATGCTCCTCGTCGGTGAGCGCATTGATCGTCGGGATGTTTCCATACTCCGCAAAATCGACCACATCCTGCTGGGCATACGTCCGGATGATCGCCCCGTGCACCATGCGTCCGAGAACCCTTGCGGTGTCTTTGATCGGTTCGCCGCGACCGAGCTGAATATCGTTCGCATTCAAAAACAGCGCTGTCGCACCGAGTTCATTCAGCCCCACTTCGAAACTGACGCGCGTCCGCGTTGATGACTTGGTAAAGATCATCGCCCAGGTCTCGCCCTTGAGGGTCTCCTTAACGCCCGTATCCTCCCGACTGCGATTCGCCTTGAGTTCTGCCGCGTGCGCGATCAGCGCGGTGATTTCCTCTTTCGACAGTTGCTCAATTCCCAGGAGATGTTTCATCACGTCTTCTCTTTTCTTCTACTTCACTAACAAACCTTCAAGAACACCCGCAAAAAGAGCGAGTGCCTCGTCCACTTCTTCACTGGAAACATTTAACGGAGGCAACCAGCGCACGACGGAATCTCCCGCCGGCACGGTAAGAAGCCCCGCCTCTCTCGCCCGATTCACGACAAAAAGACTCGGCGTCTTTCCGGACTCAGAAAACCCTTCAACTTTTTCCATTACTTCCCCATCGAGGACAAAACCCAGCATCAACCCCACCCCGCGCAGAGATTGAATCACGGGGAAATCCCACTTTGCCACGCCGACACGAATTCGCTGTGCCTGCACTTTCACGTTCTCGAGGATACCGGCTGATTCGATCTCTCCGAGCACCGCCAGAGCCACGGCGCAGGCGAGAGGTGTACCGCCAAAGGTCGAACCATGCGAGCCTGGACCGAGCGCTCCGGCATGCTGATCACTCACCCAGAGTGCCCCCATCGGAAAACCGCCGGCAAATCCTTTCGCCCAGCTCACCGCATCTGGCTCGACCTCGACACCGCTGCCTTCGAGGACAGTTCTCCAGCCACACCAGTCACCGGTCCGCCCGGCGCCACACTGAACTTCATCGAACATCAGAAGCAGATCGAACTCATCGCGAAGGGCCGCCGCCGCGGCAAAGTACTCCGGAGTCGCTATATTGATACCACCTTCTCCCTGCACCGGCTCAAAAAGGATCGCAGCCGTCTTCTCCGTAACCGCCTCGCGGAGAGACTCGACATCGTTGAATGGGACATGGAGGAACCCGGGAAGGAGCGGATCAAACCCGATCTTCACTTTCGGCTGTCCCGTCGCCGCGATTCCGCCGAGCGTCCGCCCGTGAAAAGATTGATAACAGGTGATGATCTCGTTTTTTCCCGCAGCAGGTCCGAATTTGTCGTAGGCACGTTTTCTCGCGAGCTTGATGAGTCCGTCGTTCGCTTCAGCCCCGCTGTTACAGAAAAAGGCTTTCCCGGGAAGGCCCATGATCTTCTCAACAACAAAACGGGCCAGCTCCGCCTGTTTGCGCACGTGATAGAGGTTCGAACAATGAATGAGTTTCGCCGACTGATCGCGGAGAGCCTTCTGCATCACCATCGGGCTGTGACCGAGCGCGCAGACAGCGACACCCGATGAAAAATCGAGGTAACGTCTTCCTTCTTCAGACCAGAGGTACGATCCCTCGCCACGCTCAAAAGCAATCGGAAAACGCCCGTAGTTCCCGAGGACATAATTCGCCATCAGTTCATCCGTCGGCACAAAAGCAGGGCCGCATCCCCCCGCTCCGGCGATAGTGGCAGAGAGTTCTTTCATTTCACAATTTCCGTTCCGATTCCTTCCGTAGTAAAGATCTCCAGAAGCAGGGAGTGCGAGATGCGACCATCGATCATGTGCACCTTACCGACCCCGGCATTGAGCGCCTCGACTGATGAACGCACTTTGGGGATCATTCCCCCGCTAATGGTGCCGTCCGCAATGAGGCCCTCGACTTCGTCGGCCTTTAATGAATGAATCAGAGTACTCTCATCGGAAGGATCCTTCATAAGCCCTAACACATCGCTCAGATAGACCAGCTTGCTGGCCTTCAACTCGGCGGCGAGAGCACTCGCGGCGAGGTCGGCGTTCACATTCAGACTTAGCAGAGTCCCGACCTCGGAGGCGATCGGGGAAATGACCGGGACGATCTCGCTCGCGATTGCGGCGCGGATGATAGACGTGTCGAATCCGACGACACGGCCGACACGGCCGAGACTGACCTCGCGTCCCTCATCCTGTGACCATCCGGTGATGCGTTCTCCGATGAGCGCGTCGTTGCCTGGCACCCCGATAGCGCGACCGCCGAAACTCTCGATCCCTTTCACGAGTCCCGGATTAATCTCGCGGCTCAGGGTCCGCTCGACCAGTTCCATCGTTTCATCGGTCGTGACCCGCAGGCCACCGATAAACTCCGCCGGGAAACCCGACTCTTTCATTGCCGCCGAAATCGCTTTGCCCCCGCCGTGCACGAGCACCGGATTGATCCCCGCCACTTCCATAAAGACGACGTCACGCAGCAACCTCATCACAAGATCGGGATCGTCCATCGCACTGCCACCCACTTTAATGAGGAAAGTCTGCCCGCGAAAATGCTGGAGGTAGGGCAATGCCTCCACCAGGACGGCGGCCTTTTCGATCTGCTGCTGGAAAATGGAAGCCATTGGAAAAGAAGGGGCGTAAAGAATCGTCGAATTCCGGGGTCGGGCAAGAGGAGAATCCTTCAGAAATGCCCTCCCCCTCTAAGCCCTGCGGACTGCGCACAGGTGCTCACGCCTTCTTTTTCACCAGCGAATACTCCGCACGATTGAAGATGACGTACTCGGGAGACAGGTCCGAGGTATAGAGAGTAAACTCGCCCTTTGCGATGTTCAGATCGATCCCCACCGTAAACTCCGGGCCGCTCACGGCAGTAAAAAGTTTCTGGATATCCGTTGTCGCAGCGAGCCCATTCTGGGTCGCGAGAACTCCGTTGAGATGAATACTGATCATCTCCTCCTTGACCCGCGCACCCGAGTAGCCCACCGCATGAATGATGCGTCCCCAGTTCGGGTCGTTGCCGTTCCAGGAACACTTCACCAGCTTCGAGTTTGCAACGGCGCGGGCGACTCTCTCGGCATCGAGATTCGACGCCGCTCCACGCACCTGCACTTCGACCAGCTTGGTGACTCGCTCCCCGTCCGCGACGATGCGCTTCGCGAGGATGAGCATCACTTCGGTGAGGGCTTCGCGGAACTCCGCACTTCCCTCGCCTCCGCGGGTGATCGGCTTATTCCCGGCCTGATGGTTTGCCATGACGATGACGGTGTCATTCGTGCTCATGTCGCCATCGACAGAAATGCGGTTGAACGAGTTGTCGACGGCGTCGCGGGTTGCTGCCGTGATTTCCGCTTTCGAGATTGCCGCATCGGTCGTGACAAAACACAACATCGTCGCCATGTGGGGATTAATCATCCCGGCACCCTTGGCAATGGCCCCGATCTTAACCTTGACGCCTCCTATCTTCACCGACACCGCGATACTTTTGGGACAGGTGTCACTCGTCATGATCGCCCGGGACGCAGGCTCGCCATCACAAGCGAGAGCCGCTGCCAGGTCCGGAATCTTTGCCTCGATCCGTTCGATCGGCATTTGCACGCCGATGATGCCAGTCGAGCATACCTGAATCTCCCGCTGCTTCAGCCCTAGCGCTTTAGCGGTCGCCGAGGACATGGCGCGAGCGTTGACCATGCCAGCGTGTCCGGTGCAGGCGTTCGCATTGCCGCTGTTGACGATAATAGCACGCGGTTCTGCTGTTTTGAGATTGCTTGCGGAAAGCCGCACCGGTGCCGCGCAGACCAGATTCTGCGTGTAGACCGCTGCGCCCACCGTGGGAAACTCGGAATAGATCAAGGCGAGATCCAGTCGTTCAACCGCCGGGTTCTTGATACCGCAACTCACTGCAGCGGAGGTAAACCCTTTAGGAGCACAAATGCCGCCCTCGATTTCTTTTACTTTCTTACTCATTTCGGGAACAGAATCGAACGATTAAAAATTCAAAAGACCGCAAGTCTCAGACAAGCCGTGCATCAGATTAAAGCTCTGAATCGCCTGACTCCCCGCTCCTTTGCCGAGATTATCCTCGGCACTCGAAAGAATAAGACGGCCTGCCCTCTTGTCGATCACCCATCCCACATCGACAAAATTCGTCCTTACGACATATTTGGTGTCAGCAAATCCTCCTTCGCCCAGGATGCGGACGAAGGCGCTCGTCTCGTAAAAATCCGCAAACGCCGCCGCGACATGTCCTGACAAAACCTCGATATCCCCGGTCGGCTCGCAGAAAATCGTAGTGAGGATCCCGGCGGTGACCGGCATGAGGTGAGGGACAAAAGAAATCGTCACGGCGCGCTCTGCAGCATGAGAAAGTTCCTGCTCGATCTCGCTGAGATGACGGTGCTTTGGCGCTCCGTAGGCGCGGAGACTCTCATTCACCTCGG
>JAGNMT010000084.1 GCA_017991025.1 Verrucomicrobiales bacterium | reverse complement strand
TTCTCGCCTTTGAGGAAGGGCAGGTGCGGGATCTCATTGCTTATTTGAGATATCCGGTTCAGGTTCCGTTGCCGAAGTAGAGTGTAATGCTCCATGGAGAGATCGACTCCTTGAGGACTGCTTTCCCTCTCCAGATTGATTGACCGCGGCCCGATTTCCCGTATAGGATGGGGGAGCAATTTACCACTGGCGATTATGCAATGGAAGGGAAGACGATCGAGTGACAACGTTGAGGACCGGCGGTCTTCTTCAGGGGGCGGCGGAGCGGGGATGTCGAGTGGCATGGGCCTCAATATTCTCTCGATGATCGGCAGCCGTTTCGGGATCAAAGGGATCATCATCGCTGCTGTTGCGGTGATCGTTCTCTGGCAGCTCGGAATCGTCGACCCGTCCCGGCTGCTGCAGGACGGCACCATCACAACGGGTGGCTCGACCGCGCTCGTGGAGACCGAGGAGGAAAAGGAACTTTACCAGTTCGTCACCGTCGTGCTCGCGGGCACCGAAGAAGTATGGACGGAGGAGTTTGCCCGTCTCGGTCAGGAGTATACACCGCCGACGCTCGTGGTTTATCGTAAGATGATCCAGACAGGTTGCGGGGGAGGAAGCGCGGCGATGGGCCCCTTTTACTGTCCGGCAGATCGCAAGATTTATATTGATCTGAGTTTTTATGAGGAGCTCGCGCAGACTTTCAAGGCGCCGGGCGATTTTGCTCAGGCCTATGTGCTCGCTCACGAGGTCGGGCATCACGTTCAGAATCTGCTCGGGACGTCGGACAAGGTCAGCGCGATGCGGGGTCGACCGGAGTACAATCAGTACTCGGTGCGGCTCGAACTCCAGGCGGACTATTACGCGGGAGTCTGGGCAAATCAGAGTCAGGACTATCTTGAAAAGGGCGACGTCGAGGAGGCGATGCGCGCCGCCAACTCGATCGGGGATGACGCGATCCAGCAGAAATCCCAGGGGCGAGTGGTGCCTCATTCCTTTACCCATGGCACTTCGGATCAGCGTATGCGCTGGTTCATGAAGGGGATGAAAAGCGGGCGTATTGAAGGGGGTGACACATTCACCGGGCGATACGAGTCACTCTGATTTGAGTGGACCCCGGGGGAGATTTGGTTTTTCGGTAATCCTGCGAGGGACCTTTTCCGATGCGACTTCAGGAGTCCTGCGTTAGTCTCAAGTGATGCTTAAGAATGTTATCATCGGTGCTCTTGCGGTGGCGTTGACGGTCTCTCTGGTGTTGCGCTGGAGTGTTCCGGGGCCTCCTGCCGAACCCCGGTCGCCGATAGTAACGGATACCCCGGTTGAAGTTATTCAAGTGCCGGCCGTTCCCGAGCCGATAAAGGAACCCGAGCCCGATGCGCGTCTCGTTGCCTTTGACGCCGTGATCGATGCCGCGAAGTCTGACCCGGGGATGGCAGGTGCGGCGATCGGATTCTGCCTGATCGACCCCTCGGGTAAAACGATTTATGAACATCGTGCCGACGTCGCGCAGATCCCGGCATCCTCGCTCAAGACCTTGACTACCGCGACGGCGCTGGAGGTTTTGGGTCCTGATTTTCGTTTCAAAACCCGCCTCGGAGTGAGTGTTCCGCTCAAAGACAGCGGGACGGAAGGCGATCTTATTCTGGTGGGTGGCGGTGATCCCATGCTCGCGATCAAGGACTTCCAGACCTGGGTGGAGGGACTTGTAAAAGCGGGTCTGCTTACTATTCCGGGGCGGGTCATCGGCGACGGACGATTGTTTCCGGGCTCACCCTTTGCTGACTTCTGGAACTGGGGTGACATCGGGAACGGCTATGGCAGCCCTGTCGCGGGTTTGAACCTCGAACATAACCGGTTCACGGCGGTGCTGAAGCCGGGCGAAAAGGAAGGTGAGCCTACCTCGCTCGGCGAGATATTCCCCGGGGTGCCCGGCGTGGAATGGTTGAACCAGAGTATCACCGGATCGGAGGGTTCGGGTGACGGCATTGTCATTCATGGCGGGGAGCGGGCCTCGGTGATGCACCTCCGGGGAACGGTTCCTCCGGGAGGGGAAATGATCGTTACAGGGGCTGTGCCCGATCCGGAAAAATTCGCGGCGTTTCATTTGCGGGAAGCACTCCTCGCCGCCGGGATCAAGGTAGGGGGGGAGGCCGTCGGCGCGGGCGATCTTCTTCTTAAGAATCTACCTGTGCCAGTCATTGGAGAGGAACTTTTGGTCCATCAGTCGCCGCCTCTGCTTGATATCATCACCAGCATTCACGCCACTTCGGATAATCACGAAACGGAATGTGTCTTCCGCACGCTCGGCCTTGAGACCGGATTGCCACCCGATGAGGCGATTCGGAAACACTGGGAACAGCGGGGGATCGATCTTTCCGGTTTGCGCATGGTTGATGGTTCCGGCTTGGCTCGTGCGGACTTCATCACGCCGCGGGCGCTGGCGCACTTGCAATATCTTGTTAGCACCGGTCCGAGAGGCAAGGAGTATGTGGAATCCCTGCTCGTGGCTCTAGACGGTGCCCTGCGTTTTAAGGCGGGGGCGATGTCTGCGGTGAGGTCCTACACCGGCCTGCTCGACACGGCATCGGGGCAGCGACTCAGTTTTGCGCTCATCGTGAATCATTATGCCGATTCATCTGCCGTGCAGACGTTGCAAAGGGGATTGTTTGAGGCAATGGCGGCGTGGTGACCGGGACGGTTGAAGCCCTTCACTTTGCGATCGCGTAGAGTGCTTTCTCCGATCGCAGAATGAGATGACCCGCACTAACGGCGGGTGTGGCCTGAAATCGGGTGTTGTCGCCTTCGATGCGGTTGATGCGGACGAGTTCGAACTGCGGCTTGGCGGAAATCACAAAGGTCCCGGCAGTGCGGCTCACGGCGATGAGGTGGTCTCCGACCAGAATCGGCGAGGCATAGAAAGCCATACCCTTTCCCTCTTTGCTGGCGATGTTGAGGCG
Source organism: Verrucomicrobiales bacterium (assembly GCA_017991025.1). Taxonomy (GTDB): domain Bacteria; phylum Verrucomicrobiota; class Verrucomicrobiia; order Verrucomicrobiales; family DEV007; genus Arctic95D-9. The sequence continues at coordinate 7,085 of JAGNMT010000084.1, read as the reverse complement.
TTCCCGGTAGATCAGCTCTCCGTTCTCCGGTCGGGCACAGGAGGCGATACCGTCCTCGCTGACCCAGTAGAGGAGGCCACCGTGTTCCACCGGGATGGGCAGGTAGCTCTGTGCCTTGGGACTTTCCCAAAGCAGGGCTTCTGCGCTGCGATCACCTTCTCCGCCGCCGCGAAAGACCGTTCCAATGGTTTTAGGGAAGCCACTGAATAGCGCGATGCGGTTTTCGCTGATCGTGAGCGGACTGCCCGAGAGATTGCCGCTGACCGGGCTTTTTGAAAACCAGCGGATCCGACCGTCGACGGGATCGAGTCCGCGGATCTCATCACGGAAAGCCACAATGAGATCGGTCCTGTCCGATCCTGCTACTTGCAGGACGGGAGTGTTGTAAGTCTGCTCCAGCATCGGATGGTCCATCCGCCAGAGCAATTTGCCGGTGATTTTATGAAAGGCGAGCAGCGCCCGGGCCTCGTCCCCGGCATTGACGATGACGGCGTCGCCGGCGAGGACCACGCTGGAGGCGGATCCCCAGGTCATGCCCGAAGAAAGGCCGCCTGTAGGAGCCGACCAGAGACGGTTGCCTTCGAAGTCGTAGGCAAAAACGCCGTTCTTGCCGTAGAAGCAATAGACGCGTTCGCCATCGGTGGCGGGGGTGTTGCTTGCGTACCCGTGCTCGGGGAGAAACCCTTCGAAAGAATTTTCGAGCACCGTCGCCGCTTCGCTGGCGGTCCAGAGGAGACGCCCTGTCTTGAGATCAACGCAGTGGAGATGACGAACGAGGTCGAGCGGCTTGGTCGTTGTTGATTTGCCGTCACCGTAGCCGGAGTAGGAGGTGACAAAAACACGCTCGCCCCAAATGAGGGGGGAGGAGGATCCGGGGCCGGGGAGATCCAGCGACCATTTTAAGTTTTTGGTTTCGCTCCACTCGAGGGGCACCACCCGATCGGTGGAGAGGCCGTTGCCGTTGTTGCCGCGAAAGCGGGGCCAGTTCGCCGGGTCGGGAACTTCCGGTTTTACGGCAGTGGCGTGGGCCGCAGTCTTTTCGTCAGATCGCTCTGCCAGTTCCTCCAGCGGGGTGTCGACAAGAGGAAATCGTTCCCACCCCCTGAAATCAAAGTGCCACCACTCGCTGTCGATCGTAGAAAAGCCAGCCGCCCGCATCGCCATCTGCAGCCGCCTCCGGTTTTCGGCTGCGGCCGGGCTCACTTTGAGGTAGCCGGTGCGGGCGCGGGGTGAAAATTCGTCATAGGGTGTCGGCATCTCCAACTCCTCCCCGGTGGCGAGGTCGACGAGCGTGACATCGACCGCAGCTCCCCGATTGTGCTTCGAACCCCGCTTTGGATCGCCGACAAAGTTGGGAAGGGGAGAGACTTCCCACATTCTATACTGAACCGAACGCGGCCGGTAACCATCCCAGATCTTGAGCCCGAAGCCTTCATTCGCGAGACTGCGTTGGGCCAGGATGAGACTTTCCGCCACTTCGCGCCGCAGAAAACAGCGGTCGACGGGATAGAGTCTCACCTTGCAGAAATTGTTCTCTGTCGCGTAGGGCAAATCGATTACAAGGGTGGGGTCGAGGCGGACCGGCTCCACGAAATCCGATGGACTGCTTTTGTCTGCGCCCGCGAGCAGGGATGCGGGGGTGAAAATCAACGCGATAAGCGTGAGCAGGGCAGCGGTCGGAGGAAACGGGAGCGTCATCCTAAATCCAAGTTTCAGGTTTCAGGTTTCAGGTTTCACGTTCCAAGTTCTCTGAATCAGGGTGTTAAGAGACAATGTAAGTACACTCAAAAGGTGAGGAGGAAATTGTCACAACTCGCTGCCTTTCAAGACGTTAAACTTTAAACTTCGAACTTTGAACTTTGAACTTTGAACTTTGAACTCACCCCTCTCAAATGGCCAGCTTCCCGGTACTGGTGCCGAAATTATCGGTCTCCAGGCCCATGTTTTGCAGGAGGGACACGAAAAGATTGCCAAGGGGTGTATTGTTCTTCTCGTCTCCCTTGAGGTGACGTCCATGCTTGAATCCGCCTCCGGCGAGGAGGATGGGCAGATTGTGCCAGTCGTGGGAGTTGGCGTTTCCGAGGTTGCTGCCATAGAAAACCATGGTGCTGTCGAGCAGGTTTTTGTCAGCCTCCTTTTTCGTTTTGAGCCTGTCGAGGAGACCGTTGAGCGCCACTAACTGGGCCTGTTCGATGAGGCGGAGCTGGGCGATTTTTTCGGGGTCCTGTCCGTGATGGGATAGATTGTGGTGGTCGATCTTCACGCCGGGGATTGTCGGAACGTCTCCGCGTCCTTGAATCAGGATGGTGATGAGCCGGGTGCTGTCGGTCTGGAAGGCGAGGGGAACGAGCTCGAAAAGCAGGTTCATGCGGCCGATGAGGTCTTTTTCATCCTGGATGTCCTTCGGGACCTGGGCGTCCACTTTGGGCTTTGGCTTTTGCACCCAGGCTTCGGACTTTTGGAGGCGCTGTTCCATTTCCCTCACGCTCGTAAAATATTCGTCAAGCTTGTCGCGATCGGCGGTGCCGTAGCGGCCCTCAAGGCGTTTCGCTTCATCACCGACGGTGTCCATGATGCTGCGGCCTTCGTGGAGCTTGCGCATCTGGGTGCTGATTTCCTCGGGCGTGCCATCGAGGAAGAGTTTCGCGAAGACCTTTGAAGGACGCGATTCGGCGGGGATCATGACCCCGCTGCGGGTGTAGCTCTGACTGGTGCCGCCTCCGGTGTTGAACTGGAGGGAGGGATAACGGGTCTCGTAGCCGATGGTCTCGGCCGCAAACTGATCGATGGAAATGGTGTTGCGGAACCCCCCGAGGCCGGGATGCCGCGCGCCGGTGAGCCAGGTCATCTCCGAGGCGTGGCCGTCGCGTCCGTTCTGGTCGGGATTACAAAGATTCGAGAGAACGCTGAAGTCGTCGCGGTGGGCCTTTAATGTTTCGAGATAGGAGGTGCTGGTGTAGGCGGTGCCGTCCTCTTTCGGGAAAAAATCGGGTCCGTAAATGCCGAGCGAGGCGCAGATGGTGACGAGTCGTTTTGGCGGCGCGGCATCTGCGGCGAAGGCGCGATTGCTCCCCATCGCATCGAGATAAGGGAGGGCGAGTGAGATGCCGGAACTGCGGAGAAAGGTGCGGCGTGAGAGCTTGTTCATGCGGGGATGGGAGAATCAGTAAAACATGGAGCCGGTTACTTGCCACGAAAGGTATCGCTCAGAATGAGTTCGGTCACGAGTGTTTTCAGGCCGTCGCCCTGTTTTTCGACCTTTGTAACGATGTCCGCGACTGCTCTCCGGTCGGCGTAGGTCGGGGCGGCACCGGTGCCGTAGGTGAGCAGTTTTTCAGCGAGGCAGCGTTCGACGGACCGGGGGGTCTCGAGCAGGAGTTTTTTGAATTCACGGATGTCAGTGAAGTTCCGCCCGTCCGCGAGTTGTCCGCTGGCATCCACGGGGAGGGAAAGTTTGTATTGCCAGACGCCCCGGTTCTCCACTTTGGTGTCGGGTTTCTCGCCATTTTCCTTGGAGCGGTAGCGATCCCGCCAGCCGCCGATGACGTCAAAATTTTCCAGGGCAAAACCGGGGGCGTCGATCTTGAGGTGGCAGCCGACGCAGTTTTCCGCAGTGCGGTGTTTTGCGAGGATTTCCCGGATGGTGCTGGCTCCGCGAATGTCGGGTTCGATTCCGGGAATGCCGGGTGGCGGCGGGGGTGGTGGTTCGCCGAGCAAACGTTTCATGACCCAGGCCCCGCGCAAGACGGGAGACGATACGGTGCCGTTTGCCGTGACTTTGAGAATGCTCGCCTGGGTGAGCAGGCCGCCGCGCACGCTGTCGGCGGGCAGGTTCACGCGGACAAAGCGCTCGTCTTTGGCAACATCGCTGCCGATGCCATAGTGCCTGGCAATGCGGGCATTGAGGGTGAGGAAGTCGGACTGAATGAAGTTTGTCACAGGGAGATCCTTTTGCAGCACTTCAGTGAAAAAGGCCTCGGTCTCACCGACCATGGCGAGCTTGAGCATCTCATCGAATTCCGGATACAGGGTTAAGTCGGGCGAAGTCGCGTCGATGGAGCGAAGATCGAGCCACTGGCCGGCAAAGTGTTTTACGAAGGCACTGCTGCGCGAATCGGCGAGGAGACGCTGCACCTGGACACGCAGGACATCGGGTTGGCTGAGTGTTTTTTCTGCCGCGAGGCGCATCAGTTCCTCATCGGGCAGAGTGCTCCAGAGGAAATACGAAAGGCGCGAAGCGAGGGCGTAGTCACTGAGTTGCGGTCCGGAGATTTCGTCAAAAAGAAGAAATTGCGGCGCGGTGAGCACGGCGCGCAGACTGAGCTTGGTTGCTTCGACGAAGCTGGCCCCTTCGTTGAGAGATGTCTTCGCGAGGGCAACGAAGCGATCCGCCTCTCCGGGTTCAAGTGGACGGCGAAAGGCTCGTGTTGCAAAACTCTCGATAAGGGATTTTAGCGAGGCGGCGGCATCGGCAGGCTGCACGTCGTAGCCGATCGCTCTTTCTCCGTCCCAGTGATTTTTGATCTGCTTCGGGTCGAGTTTGACGACGGGAACCTCGCCGAAAACGGCGGCGACGGAGGGCGAGGGCCACTGTTTCGCCTCAAGAGGGCCCTCGATCTCGACCCACTGCACGGCGAGACCGCGTCCTTCGAATTGTTTGGTCGTGTCGATGTCGCTGACTCTCCTGCCCTCGGCGTCGTAGCCGACGCTGAAAGGCAGCACGAGGAGGTGCTCGCTGCGGTCGAGGCGGGCGACCACTTCCACTTCACGAGGCGTGTCGGCCGTCATGTCCCAGGTCCCGAGAAGCCGCTTGCCGACCTTGTAGTCGTTCGCATAGAGTCGCAGAGTGACCGGTGCGCCTTCGCTTTGGTAACCATAGGCGGAGACACGAATGCGATAGATACCGCCGCGGATCATCTTGAATTGGGAGAGTCCAAGCATGTAATCGGCGTCGGTGAACATGACGAGCGCGTCGTCGATGGAGCGGAAGACCTGGCGTTTGCGCTGATATTTTGTCTTCGGGTCAGCGGGAGGATCATCCGGCAGCGCGAGGTTTTCCTGGATGCTCTTCTGGTCTTTGTAACTGAAGCGCTCCTTTTTCAGTTCAACGGGAACCCGGAGATCGACGGCGGCATCGAGGGCGGCATCGGCGGCTTCGAGGTATTTTTCGATCTGGAGTTGCGAAAAACGCAGGCCCTCGGCAACGGTGTCAAAGCCATGCATGGGCGTGTCTTCGGGTAGCAGTCCGGCGAGCGGCAGGTCGATTTTCAGGAGCTCCTGCACCGTGTTTTCGTACTCGATGCGGTTGAGGCGGCGGGCGAGGGTCCGGCCCTGCGTGTTTTGCAAGGTGGCGCTGGTCTCGTGGAGGGATTTATCGAGGGTCGCCACAAAATCGGCCGCCGTATTGGCTTCGGGCCGGGGCTTCTTTTTAGGCGGCATCTCTCCGTCGGCGACGGCGTCGTGAACTTTCACCCAGGTATCGAAATGGGTGCGGTCGGCGAGGTCAAAGGTCAAGGCGGTGAGATCGAGCCCGCCCTTCTTTACGTCGGAGTCATGGCACTCGACACAGTGATTCTCGATGAAGGTATCAACGCCATTCGGCGCGGGCTCGGCGGCGCCGGCGAGGGTAAGAAGCGGGAGAATGACAAGTGTCGTGTATCGCATGGAGATCGAGGCAATCGTGCCATCTCCGGAGTGATTTCGCACGCGAAAATCGCGCCCTCCCGCTGGCCGATTTAATGAGCGGAGGCGCAGGATTGCGGCGCTGCTTCCAGCTTCATGCCATCGCTGAACGTCACGGTCCGTGCGGTGAGGCCGGGGTTCCAGGCAACATGGGTGCGCTTTCCCTGCTTCGCGAAGACGGCAGCAAAAGGAGTGTCGGCGGTCACGGTCCGATCCACCTGGCCGAGATCGGCAAAGGCGGTGAGCCAGGCATAAGTCTGGGCAAGGGAGTTGCCCGCCTCGGGTTTAAAATCAGCGGAACGGGCCTCCCACATACGGAGCGCGTCGTCGGGATCGGTAAGCGCGCGATACATCCACATCACATCGGCCCACTGGTCAAAAGCGGTGCCATCGCCGGTCACGGTCGACTGGCCTCTTTTCGCCGCAGTGGCGAGATCGGATTCGAGATTTTCCGCGACGAGAGCGGCGTAGTTTTTCCGTGCATAGTCGGGCCATCGGCCAAGGTAAAGCGAGGCCCCGGTGACGGGCAGGTAATTGATGCCATGTACGGCTTCGGGATTCGCACTGAACCAGGTTCCGTTCGCCCCTTTGCCACCCCAGACCATGGTGACGACGGAGGGGGTGAAATCAGGGGGGTGCAGATCATCCCGCACATCAAACCAGTAGTCCTCGATCGCCGAGATTTCCGTGGTGAGGAGCCACGCGCCGAGGTCGCGCAGGGCGGTGTCTCCGGTCGTCTCGCCGAGGAGGAGGAGGCCGAACCAGGCATTCACTGCCTCGCTGGAAGACTCGTTATTGTTGCCATCGCCGAATTTGGCATGACCGCTCGCCCAGGAATGGCCCGCGTACGGATCAAAGCAGCGCAGGAAGGGAAACATCGTGTCCTTGCGGTCCTCGCTCACGACATCGCGAACGAGCAGTTTCAGCATCGGACCCCATTTCGCGGCCCAGGCGGGATCTCGTCGCGCCAGCTCTCCGGCCGCCCGGAAAAAGTAGCCGTAATGAAAGTGGTGATCGTTCAACTGATCGTCGCTGCCAAAACTCGCGGGATAACCGATGAGGGTGCCCCAGACCGGATCGTAGGCGAAGAGGCCGTTCTTTTTCTCCTTTCCCGTGGTGTCGGTGGCGGTCAGGAAGGCTTCGAGGGCCGTCCTCATCCGTTGGTCGCATGCGTTCACGGAAATTGTATCGCCCGCCTGTTCGGCGAGGGGCAGTGTCGTGGCCCATTTGCCGAGTTGTTTGCCGAGCCAGTAGGTGTCGCCGGTGAGCTGAGGTTTGCCCGCCAGATCGGTCTTGAGGAGTTCGCGAAGGGTTCCTTTGTCCACGCTTGCGGTGAGCGGCAAGGAGGGCAGAATAGGCGGCAAGGTTGCCTTCGTCGAAAAATGCAGCCCGCTCGCCAGCTT
>JAGNMT010000615.1 GCA_017991025.1 Verrucomicrobiales bacterium | reverse complement strand
TCAAAGTGTCCACGGCGAATCGATAAAATACACCCTCAATCCCTGAATTGATTTCACTTCGTGCCGTCCCTCTTCGTTCCCCGACGATTCCTGAATCCCCCAACACCTGAATCCATTACCTCCTCCTCCCTCCTCTCATGGAAATCCGCACCGAAGACTACGAAATGCTGGGTAAGTTCTACCTCGGTAGAACCTACGAGCTCGCCGAGAAAAAACTGCAGGACGAGCTCGTCCTCTACAATTCCAAAGACCTCGTCACGCACGGGGTCGTCCTTGGCATGACCGGCTCCGGTAAGACCGGCCTCTGCATCAGCTTGCTCGAAGAGGCGGCGATGGACAATATCCCCTCTATCGTGATCGATCCGAAAGGCGACATCGCCAACCTGCTCCTCACCTTTCCCGATCTCACACCGGAGAATTTCCGTCCCTGGATCAATGAGGACGATGCGGCGAAAAAGGGCATCACCCCCGACGAACACGCCGCCAAGACCGCTGAGATGTGGAAGACCGGCCTTGCCGACTGGGGGCAGACCCCGGAGCGAATCCGCATTCTCCGTGAAAAAGTGGACATGACGGTCTACACCCCGGGATCCAACGCCGGCCTTCCGGTCTCCATCCTGAGTTCGCTCGACGTGCCAGCCTTCGAGATTCTTGATGATGGGGAAGCCTTCTCCGAACGAATCGAATCGACCGTCTCCAGTCTGCTCTCGCTCGTGGGGAATGATGCCGACCCGATTCGCGACCCCGAGCACATTCTGCTTTCCAATATCTTTAGCTATTCCTGGAAAGCCGGTCATGGCGTCACCCTCGAAGCCCTCGTCCGGCACATTCAGGTTCCGCCCTTTGATAAAATCGGAGTGATGGATCTCGATACCGTCTGCCCGCAGAAGAACCGTCTCGATCTCGCGATGAAGATGAACAATCTCCTCGCTTCTCCCGGCTTCGCGAGCTGGTTGCAGGGCGAACCGCTCGACATCAAGCGCATGCTGCACACGCCCGAGGGCAAACCGCGCATCTCGATTTTCTCGATCGCCCACCTCAATGACGCGGAACGCATGTTCTTCGTCTCGCTGCTGCTCAATCAAATGCTCGGCTGGATGCGCACGCAGACCGGCACGACGAGTCTGCGCGCGCTGCTCTACATGGACGAGATCTACGGCTACCTGCCACCCTCGGCGACGCCGCCCTCGAAAAAGCCGATGATGACGATGCTGAAACAGGGCCGCGCCTTCGGCCTCGGCGTGCTGCTCGCGACGCAAAACCCGGTCGATCTCGATTACAAAGCGCTCTCCAACATCGGCACCTGGTGGCTCGGGCGACTTCAGACCGAGCGGGACAAAGCACGCGTTCTCGACGGTCTCGAGGGGGCTGCCTCGAGCACCAACAGCGGGTTTAACCGGGGCAAAATGGAGGAGCTCCTCGCCGGTCTCGGGGCGCGGGTCTTCCTGATGAATAACATCAACAACGACGCGCCTATCATTTTCCATGTGCGCTGGGCGATGAGTTATCTGACCGGTCCGCTCGCCCGGGCTCAGATCAAAAAATTGATGGACCCGAAACGGGCCCGGATCGCTGCGGTTCAGGCTGCTGCCCCGACTCCCGCTGCGGAGGCGGCGAAACCGGCTCAACCGCAGCCGATGCGTCCCCGGATGCCAAAGGGGGCCACGGACTTTTTTATTCCCGCCGGGGCCGGTGTTCCGGCTGAGGAGATCAACTACGTCCCCGCCGTCATCCGGATCGGGGAAGTGCGCTATGTCGATGCCGCGAAGGGCATTTCCGGAGCCGATGCGGTGGCCATGATCAACAAGATCGATGAAAAAAGTGGGGCCGTGGACTGGTCGAAAGACCTCGAGCTGCCGAACGGACTCACTGTCAGTCAGCTTGGCAACGAGCCCGTCGCCGGGGCGGCGTTCTCCGAATTGCCTCAGGCGATGCTCGACCCGAAGATGTGGGCGAAGCTGGACAAGGAGCTCGTTGACTGGCTCTACGGGAACCACACCTGCACCGTTTTCCAAAGCCCGCTGACCGGACTGCTTTCCAATCTTGGCGAATCCGAAGGCGACTTCCGCGCCCGACTCGTTCATGCGGCCCATGAGTCACGCGACGCCAAAGTGGAGGAACTGCGCACGACCTACGAGAAGAAAATCAAAGTCATCGAGGATCGCATTGCCAAGGCGATGGATGCCGTCGCCGAACAAAAGGAGCAGGCGAATACCGCGAAGATGGACACGGCGATGAAGATCGGGGGGACCATTCTGGGGGCCATTCTTGGCAAGCGGATTTCGACGTCGGGACGCGGGGCCATGTCGGGTGCATCACGCAGCTGGAAAGAGAGTCGCGACGTTTCCCGGGCTGAAGAAAAGGTCGATGATTACCAGGCCGAACTCGATGAGCTGGAGAGCCATTGTGAGGAGGAGGTTGAAAAGTTGAAAGCGGCGATGGATCCGGCCCTGGAGAAGCTCGAGAAAATCAGCCTCACCCCGATGAAGAAAAACTGCACGGCGAAAGCCGTCGGCATCGTCTGGATGCCCTACCGGACGAATCCCCAGCCTCAGTTGGGGGCGGCCTGGTGATGGGGCATCCGGAGGATTCAGATACGCTGCCTTCAAGAGGGTCAGGTCCCCGACCCAACCCTCTTGAATACCTCCGTCATCTCGACAAAGCCCACTTCTGGCATCCATTCACGCAGATGCGGGACTGGTGTGCTTCGGAGACGGATCCGCTCATC
>JAGNMT010000083.1 GCA_017991025.1 Verrucomicrobiales bacterium | reverse complement strand
CGGCAGGCCTGCGCTACGGCGAACCGCTGGATGAAGTCGCGTGGCATCGCGGCAACAGCAATGGTGTGACCCATCCGGTCGGGCAGAACCGCGCCAATCCCTGGGGTCTCAAGGACATGTACGGCCCGGTGTGGCAATGGTGCGAGGACTGGTATGCCCCTTATGACGGCAAGTCCGCACTGGATCCCTTGCAGCGCAATCCCAACCTCAGTGACAAACCCCGCCGTGTGCTTCGGGGAGGCTCATTCATCAGTGACCCCTCGCACTCACGCAGCGCCGAGCGCTATCGCAATGATCCGAAGAGCCGCAATGCGGACAACGGATTCCGCATCGTGTCCACTGTGGAGATCATCGCCGAGGCACCGACCCCTGCGGTGGCGAAGCCTCCGGCGAAGCCTTCGCCGAAGCCTGCGGCGGCACGACCGGCTTCGTCGGCTCCGGCAAACACTGCCCCGCCGGAGCCGCAGGCAGTAAATTCTGTTAACAGGAGCCCGGGCTTCTCCTTATTCGGGTGGCTGCCCTGCGCCATTCCGCTGATGATCGTATTTTTCGTTATTCGGGGCGTCTCCAAACGTGCACGCTCACGTCAAAAGGCAGCGCCTTCAATGCTCAGGCCGGTCGATCCATTCGGGGACGGGCAGCGAAGCTCAGACTCTCCTGTCGACGAACTTACCACGCGCATCGTTGACGACGGCTTCTGGATTAACGGCCCCACGAGCGCGGCGGGGTCTACGGTCTCCTACCACTACGTCGTCAAAGGCGTCACTCAGAATGATCAGGTCGTGTTCGCTCCGGGTCCGCAAGGGCACTTCATCTTCACCGGCTCACGACCACAGTCGGTATCCATCCGGACATCGGGCGCGGTTGTCGCCGACACGCCCGTGTCTTCTCACCCTGCCGTTGTTAATGATGATGACGATGATCGGCGTCAGCGTCGGAGTGCTTCATCATTCCCGCCCGCCTACTGAGCAAGGGGATGATCGAACCGCGTGTTTTCATCCTCGCGTCGCCCCTTGATCCACCCTGGCTCGTGGAACGGACGCGGCGACGGCACGTGCAGGCTGAGCTGGTGCAACCGGGAAAACGGCAGCTCTCGAAAGGTTGCTGCTGGCTCATTAATGCCGGTTCATGGACGCCGCGTCGTCAGCTATTGCCTGTGCCTATGAGTGAACAGCCCGTTGCCCTCGTCGGTGCCATGCTTGACGAAGCGGGCAAACCGGAGACCGCATGGCGGCAGTGGCTTCAGCAGACGGGTGGTATCGCGCTGCACCCGCCGCCTTCGGTGCACAGCATCTGCCTGAACGATGCGGCGGTCGAAATGGCTGACCGCATGCGCTGGACCAGCCTCGAAGAACTCGTCTCTGAGCTTCAAGCCCGGCAGGTAAGGTTCATTCGTCATGCGCCGCTGGATGTGCGGCACGATAGACATCTGCGTGTGCTGGAAGTCGTGACCAGCCTCCAGCGCGGCGGCGCAGAGCGCATGGTGCTGAGCCTGCACGATGAACTGCCCCGGCATGGCGTGGCCTCCACGTTGTGCGTGCTTGGTTCGCCCACGCGTGGTTCGTTCAACACTCCGGGGGGAGTGGTCTCGCTCAAACATCTCCCCTTCAATTCCGTCGCACGCGCCGAGGGCATTCATGACGTCGCCCTGCTCGCAGGCAGTGATGTGATTCATGCGCATCTCATCGAAGGCGAGACCGTTACCTGGCTCACGAGCAAGCGCTGGCCGCTAATGGTGACCTTGCACAACGAGCGCGTCGGCTGGCAGTCGGGCTTCGATCATACCTTGCCGACTTCATCCCATCTGATGCTCGTAGCGTGTTCATCCAAGGTGGAACATGATGCACGAACAGCGATGCCCGGCGTAATGATGCGCACGGCTTGGAATGGGATAGAGGCGGGTGCGTTTTCGTCGAGCAGACGTTTGGACGTAAGGCGGCGTTGGGAGATTCCGGCGGACGCGGCAGTGCTTCTGGTGCTTGCCAATCCCAGGCCGCAGAAGCGTCTCGCAAAGACGGCTGAAGTCTTCGCTCAGTGGAATGCACGGCATCCAGCTCACCTCATTCTGGCTGGCGAGCCGTCGATGTTTCATGAGAGCGCCGCGACTGAACTCGCGAGTTTTTGGCAAGTCATAGACCAGCATGGACTGCGTGAGCGAGTCCATGCGGTGGGAGGCGTGGCGGATGTCGCCGGGCTGCTCTCGGCCTGTGATATACTGCTCTCCACCAGCGCGCATGAAGGCATGAGCCTGGCGCAACTGGAGTCTATCGCCGCCGGACTGCGACTGGTGATCACCGATGCGGGGGGGGCGGCGGAGCTGGCGGAGGGGCATCCAAGTGTGATCGTCGTTCCGAAGGACGCGCCCGAGTCTGCCTTTGTCGATGCGATCACCGAGGCATTTCAACGCAGCTCAGCGCCCCTTGCCCGGGACTTCTCATCCCGGGCGATGGCGCTGCGCTACCGCTGGCTGATGCGGCTGCTGTTGCGGAATCGCGGGCTTGAGAGAAAGGGCGTGCTGCTGGTGACGAACAACTTTTCCACCGGCGGCGCGCAATCGAGTGCGCGGCGTCTACTGTTGGGCTTGCGGGATGCCGGGGAACACGTGCGAGCTGCGACGCTAGGGGAGTGCCCTGACACACCAACGCCCGGGCGCAAGACGCTGGAGCAGGCCGGTGTCGAAGTCATCGCCACATTGCCGCCTGACGCTGCCGAAGCGACTGGAGCGCTCATGGCCCTGCTTGATGCGACTGACCGTGAGCCGCCTGCGACAGTGCTGTTTTGGAATGTGATGCCGGAATACAAGGTGCTGCTCGCCGAGGCCTTTGATGATGTGCCTGTCATCGATGTCAGCCCCGGGGAGATGTTCTTTGATTCACTCCAGCGCTATTTCGCCAGGCCGAGGGCAGGCTCACCGTATCGCAGCGTGCGGGACTACGCGGCCCTGCTCTCGACGGTGGTGGTGAAGCACACGCAGGAGGCTGAGAAGGCAAAGGAGTGGTTTCATGTGCCGGTGCATGTGATCGCGAACGGTGTGGTGATACCGAAGGACCAAAACGCGGTCAGTGCCAACCCGCTTCAAGGGTCCGTTCAGCGCGGATTGATCATCGGCACTGCAGCGCGTCTGCATCCGCACAAGCGTTTGGAGGACGTGCTGGAGGCGTTTCGCCTGGTGTGTGGGCAACGCAATGATGTGTCGCTGCGCATTGCCGGCGGTGAAGAGGAGGGCTTTGCCGAGTATGCGAGACTACTGCGCACGCGCGCGGAAACTTTGCCCGTGACGTGGCTGGGTGATGTGAGCGACATCGCGGCGTTCCATGCGGAGTTGGATGTGTTTGTGATGATCTCGGAACCCATCGGCTGCCCGAACGCGTCCCTGGAGGCGATGGCGGCGGGCTTACCCGTAGTCGCGACGGCGGTGGGCGGAGCGATGGATCAGATCATCGACAACGAATCCGGCCTTCTCACGCCGGCGCGCGACACAACCGCGCTGGCGGCGGCGTTGCTGCGGGTGCTCGGCGATGCCTCGTTGCGTGGTCGGCTCGGACGGGCGGCCCGGGCGAGAGCCGGGCAGAGTTTCTCTTTGGACAGCATGATCAGAGGCTACCAAAAGGTGATGCATCCATGAACGCCCTTGCTACATCGATACTCGAAAGTCTACCCAAAAATCGAGAGGAAATTTAGAGAGAACGGCGAGGGACAGGGCCCGCAGAATTACACGGTCATTTCCACGGGGAAGCCGGAGAGGTTGACTAACTCCGCCTTCTCATTCCGCATACACTTGAAGGCCTATTTTCACCAATCCGGCACGGCACGGTAACAATCCCGTAACACGAATCGGGGAGGATGGACTCGTCGAAACCCTCCATCGCGGACGCGATCGCCCGCAGATCGAGGAACTTCGGCGAGAAAACTGAATCCACCCCTATCATGAATACCAGACTGCTTCAATCGTCCCTCAAAAACCGTACCCTCGCCTTCACCCTCATCGAGCTACTCACCGTCACCGCGATCATCGCGGTGCTCTCGGCGGCGATCTTTCCCGGCGTAAAAGCCTCGATGCGCAACGCCCAGATGAATGCGGCGATGCAGAATGCCCGCCAGGTCGCCATGTCGCTCCGCAACTACGCGGGCGATTTCGAGGGTGCCTTCCCCCCCGCCTTCAACCCCGAGACCGAGGAGGAGTTCTCGAACTCGAACGAGGTCTTCCGTGGACTCTTTCCCGACTACGTTGACTCCGAGAGGGTCTTTGCTGTCACCGGCAGCGCCTGGGGACCGCTCGCGGATGGCCGCATGGACGAGGAAAGTGAAGTCCTCGAGCCCGGCGAGAATCACTGGGCCTACATCGCGGGTCTCACCAACACCTCCCGGAGCGACTGGCCTCTCCTCGTCGACGGCACCAACGGCAGCGGTGGCTACAGTTCCGTTCAGACCGAGAAGGGCGGCCTCTGGGAAGGCAGCAAAGGCATCGTCGTCCGCGTCGGTGGCAGTGCCGAAACGGTGCGGCTGAAAGGCGACGACGGCGACCGTTACCTCCCCCGCTATGGTTATCCCGAGGAAAATGCCCTTGAGCTTGAGGCCTACATGGGCGACCGACCGAAGCTCCTCGATCCGGCCGAGTGAAATATTCGCTCTGGACTCGAATCATCTTCCCAACCTCAACGGGTTTTGTTAGACTTCGCATCATGAAGGGCAGCAGTATGTGGCTGAACCGCCGTCAGGTCCGCTGGCTCATCGTGCTGCTTGCCCTCCTGCCCCTCCTCCCGGCCATCGTCGCGATGCGTTTCGCCATCGACAACGCCCTCCGCGAGCGCGACGATGCCATCGGGGAGGAGACGAGGATCTACCGCGAACAGTTGCTTCATCTCGTCACCCGCATTTCGGCGAAGTCCTCGCCGCCAGCCGACGGCGAAGTCCTCCTCCAACAGTTGCGGCGCATCTTCGGTGAAGGATCGGTTCTGCAGCTTCACGATCCCACGACGGGAAAGGCCTGGAACCACGGCGAGGTTCCGTCGGATGAAAATATACAAATGGTGATTCAAGAGGGTGTCTACCGCGACTGGACTGTCCTCCTCGACCGGGTCGTCGATCTGCCCGACTACATCCGCGATGCCAAGCGAAACGCCTGGGCGCGCGCGAGCGCCTGGGCCCTCGGCGTCGCCCTCGTCGCCGCGATAGTGTGGTTCGCGGTGCACCGGGGACTGCAGGTCGATGATCTCCGCAGCGACCTCCTCACCACCGTCTCGCACGAGATGAAGACCCCGCTCGCCGCGATGCGCATCCTCCTCGAGACCCTCGTTGATGATCCTGACGGACTCGTTCTCTCCGATGGGGAGAAGCGGCGAGACTATCTCGACCTCGCCCTGCGCGAGAACCGCAAACTCACACGCCTCGCCGAGGATTTCCTCACCTTCGCCCGGCTCGAGCGGGGTGATCTGAAACTCAGGAACACCATCTGTAATCTCGACGAAATCATTGACCGGGTCCTCGGCGAACTCACTCCGGCGATCGAGATGGCGAGGGCTTTCGTCTCCTGCGACTGGGCTGGCCATCAAGTCGTGGGCGACCCCGAAGCGATTACCTCGATTTTGCGCAATCTCGTCGAAAACGCCCTGAAATACGGCATCGGCAAGGACGGATTTACCAGGATCCACCTTTCGACCGAACCCTCTCCAGTGTCCGCCCATACTCTCTTGGTCGTTTCCGACCGAGGTCCCGGCATCTCCAGCGAACACCAGTATGCCATCTTCCGCCGCTTCTACCGCATCGACGACCGACTCTCCGGATCCGGGGCCGGCGTGGGACTAGGACTCGCCATCTGCCGTCACCTCGTCAGAAAAATGAAGGGAAGGATCGACTGGGAAGCCAACCCGGGAGGAGGCAGCCGTTTTGTCGTGAGACTTCACCCCGCCGTTTCGGCAGTCCTTCCGAAAAAATCTCCGGCAAACAACGAACCCGCCCTAACATGAACACCCATCGCCTCCTCATCGTCGAGGACGATCCCGCCCTCCTTCGCGGTGTCGCCGACAATTTCTCCGCCCGTGGTTACCACGTCGAGACCGCCACCGACGGCGAGCGTGGACTCGAGAAGGCGCGCCGCCTCCGCTTCGATCTCGCGATCCTCGATGTCATGTTGCCACGCATCAACGGATACGAGATCTGCCGCTACCTGCGCCAGGAGGGCAGCGCGCTGCCTGTCGTCTTCGTCACGGCAAAAGGCGAGGAAAGCGATGTCCTCCTGGGTCTCGGGCTCGGAGCCGACGATTACGTGCGTAAACCCTTCGGCATCCGCGAACTGCTCGCGCGCGTCGAAGCGGTCTTGCGTCGCGCGGAGACGCCGGACCACAAGGGCGGCGAGCCTGGTGAAGACGAATGCCGTTTTGGCGACTTTGTCCTCGATCGCGGCTCGCGCTGCCTGCGCCGGATCGGCGGAGACGAGGTTGAGCTCTCCCCCAAGGAATACGGACTCCTCAACTATCTGTGCCAACGCGCCGGCCGAGCCCTCAGCCGCGATGAGATCATGGACGAGGTCTGGGGCTACGACTCCCGGGTCACGAGCCGCAGCATCGACCGCTTCGTCACGAACCTGCGCAAGAAGATCGAGACTGATCCCGATCATCCCCACATCGAGACGATCCGGGAGTTTGGGTATCGGTTTCGGGTGTGAGCGCCGAAGTTGTAGTCCCGCCCCCGCCGACCCCGGACCTTCGGCGGGAAGAACCGGCTGAAAGGAGATAGCCTGCCAAGGGGGCGGGAGCGAAGCGTCCAGGCCGAAGGAGTAAAAAAGGAGGTCCTGCCGTCCGCCAGCAATCAGTCGCGGGCGCGCGACCACTTCACAGCCACTTCATCGATCCGACACCGCACCAGTCTGCGGGCTTCTGCGCGGTCCATCCCGTCGGCGAGGTAACGGTCATACCGGGTGTGGCCGTGGCGGATGTGGGCTCGCACCGCAAGGGTGATGGCTTCGTCGTCGAGGTTTTTTGCGGCGGCGCTGCGACCAACGCGGCCGCTGTATTTTTCGCAGGCATGTTCAGCGATGGACCGGGCCTCTTCGGGAGGACAACAGGGATACATCTCCAGGAGCCGGGCCTCGAATTTCTTCAAATACGCGCCGTCTAGTACCTCCCGCCGCACGGCGGCACGCTCCCGGGCCCGAGAGCGGGCATCCTCGTCGCTGAGGCACTCGGCTTCCGCCCGGTCAAGTGCGGCCGGTTCGACCAGGACACCCTGGCGCTCGTGCCGTTTACGACGGCGGCTGTATTTCACGACCAAGGCCGAATGCGTGGCGTGTTTCGTCGCGCGGCGCGTCAGGGCGGTGTTGCCGCTGGGTAGAAAAATCAAACGATCCAACCCGGCGCAGGTCAGGCAGACAATGCGATCCACCTCGTAAATGAAAAGATCGCCTTCCATCACCGGGCCGTCGCAATCACTGCATTTTTCGTCGCGAAAGGAAATGTGTGCCACGGGACGATCGTCGCCGGGCTTGGCGGGAGCATCGGATGGAGATGTCGGCATGGTGGAAAACAAAAGGCGAAAATCGGAGAGAGGAAATAGGCAATTCACGCGCGAATTGTAGAAGTTCTTTCAGTGTCCGACAGCCACCACCAGGACTGGAAGTTCGCCATCTCCGATCTGGCAAAGGATGGCATGAGCGCGTGCAGTGCGTCCTAGATATCCGATGATTTTGAAATGAGTTCCATATTAACATCGGTTTAATCCCCACTTCACCGGAGTCCGGGGTCATCAGTTTGACGCGAAATACGCTTCTACCGGAGCGGGGGACTGCGTAGTGGGTCCGGTTCCTGCCTTAGTGTCCGATCAGTTCAACAAAAGTCTTCGCCCATTGCCGGAGCTGAATCAATCGGGTGCGGGCCTCAGAGGATTCGGGCAACTCCATCAGGATGAGTTCGGCAAAGCCGGATACGGCACTGATCCCGTTGCGCAGGTCATGGCGTAGATCCTTGTCGAGCCATTCCATCGAAGCGATCGGGGCGTGCCCAGCCAGCGCCGCCTCCAATCGATTCCGGATCTCGCGACCTGAGTTTTCGATCAGGGCCAGATTCTCCCCACCGTCAGGGCCGAACTCGGCAACCCAGGAATGCAGGCTCGCGGCGAGGGAGAGGATTTGGCTGATCGATTGCCGCAGGTCCGCGATGAGACCGGCGGGGTGTGACGAATTGGATTCCGGAGGAGGAGTCATCGTGAAAAGAGCGAACACCCGATTGGTCAGTTGCGCCAGTATTAGATGAGCAAAGGCGGCGGGAATTTGGCCGGGGAATAATGGGTGCGTTTTGTTCCTGAAGGGTGGATGCCCCGAGGAAGGCCGCAATTCTCGCATTGCGGTCTATCGGCGCTTCTCGCCCCATTCGCGGGCAAAGTCGCGCCCGGTCCAGAGCTTAATTACGAGCATTAGCGCAAAGCAAAGGAGTGAGCCGATCGCGGCGAGGAGCATGTCTTTGTGGGCGTCCCAGATGTCACCCTGGGTGCCGAGAAAGGCCATGCCGAGTTCGCCTCCGTAAATAATGGCGGCGGCCCATTCGAGCAATTCGTAGAGGAGTGACGTCGCCATGCTGAACGAGAGCGGCAGCAGATAGCTCCAGAAAGCTCGTCGCGGCACAACCGCGTAATAGAAAGCTTCGCGATACGGCCAGGTGATAAAGAGCCCGTAAAGAAAATGGATGGCACGGTCAAATTGGTTCCGGTCGGGTGCGGGTACGCTCTCCGATGTCGGGGCATCGACGCCAACGGCCTCGAGCCATTCCCGGTAAGGCACTTCCGAGTAGGTGTAGTGCGCCCCAAGGGTGTGGAGGCAGAGGAAAACAAAGGTGAGTGTATAGGACAGTTTTGAAAAGACAAACCAGCGCCCCGTGATAAGGAGGAATCCGATCCCGAAGAAAATGAGAACATTCTCCATCCACCAGTCGGTCGGGTAGTGCGGTGCGCGCGCGAGCAGGCTCCAGACGACAACATAGAGGCCACCGAGGATGGCAAGGAGGCGGCGATGTTCTGGAGGGAGGCGGGGTTTCACTTCATTACCGGTAGCCGGCGTGGAAGGATGGCGGGTTTTCCACGGTTTGTCGAGCCTGCTTCGTCTGTAACGACAGGAACATTCCGTCGATGCCTCTCTGAACCCGCTCAAAAAAGACTTTTCCAAAGGGGCTCCGTGTTCTTAAGCTGCCGGAGTAATGCTCTTCGAACGTTCCCGTATCTCGGTCATCACCAGGCAGCTCGTTGAGGAGCATCGCGTCTACCTTGGTACTTCTTCCTGGAGGTATCAGGGCTGGTGCGGCATGCTCTACGACGAAGATCGTTATCTCTGGGGGACCCACTTTTCGAAGAAGCGGTTTTCCGATCACTGTCTTGAAGAGTATGCGGAGACCTTCCGTTCGGTCTGTGTTGATGCGACTTATTACGCGCTGCCGAAGAAGAAATTTATTGCGGGACTGAGCGAGCAGGTGCCGAAGGATTTTGTGTTTTCTTTCAAGGTGCCTGACGAGATCACGATCAAGACTTTCCCTCACGCCTCGACCTTTGGCGACAGGGCGGGACAGCCGAACGACCTGTTCCTCAGCGCGGGTCTCCTCGAGATGGGGTTCCTGCGCCGACTCGAGCCGATCCGGGATCAGGTCGGGGCGCTGATCTTCGAATTTTCGCATTTTCAGCCGGGCGACTTTGAGCACGGGCGCGATTTTGTCGAGGCGCTTGATCAGTTCTTTTCCGAAGCGCCGCAGGGATGGAACTATGCGGTGGAGATTCGGAATCACAACTGGCTTCATCCCGAGTATTTTGCGATGCTCGAGCGGCATGGCGTCGCCCATGTCTACAATCAGTGGACGCGTATGCCTGCGGTCCTCGATCAGATTGCCCTGCATCCGCTGGAGGCGAATCCTTTTGTTGTGGCCCGCTATCTTCTCACTCCGGGGCGGAGTCATGACTGGGCGCAGGAGCAATTTACGCCGTTTCATCAGCTCAAAGAAATCGACCCCGGGGCACGCGAATCGATGGGGCGTATTTTGCGCCATTCGAAGCACGGGGGTGGGGCAAATCCGA
>JAGNMT010000614.1 GCA_017991025.1 Verrucomicrobiales bacterium | reverse complement strand
CGCGTTGTTGAGAACGTTGCGCAACGCGATGCGCAACATGAGTGGATCGCCCGGAAATTTGACAGGCTCTTCGAATCCTGACATTACCACTTCAATTCTGCGATTCTCGATCGCCGATGACAGCCCTGCGACCTCCTCCCTGACGAGATCGCCCAGATCGATCATCTCCCGGGTGGCCAGCTTCGTTTGACGCTCGATCGCCGCGAGTTGCACGAGCCGGCGCACCATGTCCTCGCTCCGGGTCGTCTCTGAAAGAATATTGTCGAGAAACCGCCGGCGGCGTTCTTCGGGCATTTTTTCGTCGATCAGCTCCGCCGCACCGCGAATCGCCGCGAGGGGACTCTTCAGTTCATGAGTCAATGCCTGCACATAATTCTCCACGTAATGCCGGCCCTCCAGTTCAATCCGCATCTCTTCGAGCGCCGCACTGAGCGACCTCAATTCGGCCACACCCGTCGCAGGCACCGAAGACTGCCCGCCGCCCGCGATCTTCAGGGCATGTTTCGTCAGGTCGCGGATGGGATTGAGCACCCAATAAGCCCAGAGGGCTGCCTGTAGAAAGACACACACGGCGGTGATGATACTCGCTCGCACGACAAGGCGTTTCGACTCTTCAGCAAAAGGAGCCATCGCTTTCTCCGGACGCGAGACGGTCAACGTGCCTATCATCTTTCCGTCATGCATCACCGGAGCGGCGATGTAAAAGACGGTGGTTCGTGAATCATCCGGATCTGATCGCGTCGCCCGGACTCCATATTCCCCCTTCCGGGTCAGAAGAACATCGTTATAATGGGAAAAATCGAGTCCCTCTTTTGCCCCGCCCTCGGAGTCAAAAATAACGATTCCACTTTCATCAGTGATGTAGACCTGCGTCTGGATTTCGGTCTTTTTCAGTTGATAGATTTTTGCCACAAATTCGCGGCCATAAGCACCGCTGAATCCTTTACGAAATTTTTCCACCTCGATTTTCCCGTCCCTGATATCCTGCTCGAGAAGCCCCGCGAACAGGTGTGCGAAATCAACGAGCGGCTCCTCCGATGCTTGCGAATACTGGCGTTCGATATCCTCTCTGATCGTATTCATGAGAAGGAAAAACCCCGAGCCCGCGATGACGAGGAACCCGAGGACAATGAGCAAAGTGATCTTCATGCCTCCTCAGATCCCGTCGTCAAAACTGTAACCGAGTCCCCGATGGGTTTTCACCGGGTCGAATCCGGGATCTACTTCGTGCATCTTGCGACGCAGTGTTTTGATATGGGCATCCACCGTCCGGTCGAGAGCCGCCTCCGGTTCGTCCCAGACCATTTCCATGAGCTGATCGCGCGAAAAAACGCGTCCGGGATGCTTCATGAAAACTTTCAGCATTCCAAACTCGTACCGGGAAAGGCCCAAATCCAGGCCGTCACATCGGGCCTGGAATCGATCCAAAAGCAGTTCCAGGCGTCCCCTTTTCTGATCCGGGATCGCTTCCTGCGGGACATCCGCAGCCCGGCGCTGCGTCCGTCTCAGTATGGCCTGAACACGCGCCGTCAGCTCCCGCGGGCTGAACGGTTTTACCACATAGTCATCGGCACCGAGCTCGAGCCCGACGACGCGGTCGATCTCACTTTCACGAGCCGTAAGAAAGAGGATCGGCACCTCGGAAGTCTTCCTAATCTCCCGGCAAACATCAAATCCACTCAGGTCCGGCAAACCGACGTCGAGGATAAGAAATCCCGGAGACCTCGCGGCAAAAAGCGAAAGTCCGTCTCCTCCCGTCCCGGCATGCGCCACGTCAAATCCTGCTGTCTCCAGCGCATACAGAATCGTCTCGGCGATCGCCGGTTCATCTTCCACCACCAGTACGAGGATCCGACTCACTGATCAGGAAACGGTTGGACTCAACAGGGTCGGACTCCACTTCCCACCCTGTCGGGTGGAGAGGGTTAAGGGAAAGGTGGGTGAACCGAGGGAAGTTGCCGCGGGTTGTAGGGCTCTCCCGGGTAGAAGAGAAACCCGGGACTCTGATTTACCAGCTCAAACTTCGACAGGCGAAACTCTGGAAGCTTAAAATTGGAGTTCGGATCGTAAATCATTTTCCCGGTGTAGCTGCCCCAGATGCGATATTCGAAATTGTGATCAAAGCCGTGAGGCTGCCCCACTCCCTCCTCCTGGGTGCGGTCGGGCGTTTTGACGATACTCTCATTCATGATCGTGAGCTTTGCTTCGGACCAGGGCTGCCCCGGCTGGCGAAGATAACCCCAGAAACGGGTTCCGTCCGTCCACCAGCGGCGACCAATGTAATAATTCCCCGGAGCCTCGGTCGCAATCACGGCGTTCCGCGCTTTGACCTGCGGATTGTTCAACTGAGTCGGAGTGAGTCTCCCCGCGATACTTCCGTCGCTGACGCCTGTAGTCGCCCCCGTCGTTGCACACGAGGTGAGCGATGAGGCGGCGACGAGCGCCATGAGTCCATAAGCCAGCCGTTTCGCCGTGCCGCTGTCGCGGTTCCCGGCGGGTTTCGAGATATATTTCATAGATGATTCCAACAAAAAGCCTGGCAGGCAGAGTGGTAACGATAAGTCGAAGCGTTAAATTAGTAAAACCCGGATTTCCGGTCATAAAGGCGATTTTTATCACCGGTTTCGCTCCTGTTTCTCAAATATGGGAAGCAATTCGGCCTCAATCCAGGAAAAAGCCCGTTCCATTCCCTCATCGCGATAGAGAATGCCAATCTTCGCCTCGACCGCCGTCGGGT
>JAGNMT010000613.1 GCA_017991025.1 Verrucomicrobiales bacterium | reverse complement strand
CACAAAGCCTATCCGGGTCTCGAACTCACCGTGCGCAATCTCGGCTTCGCGGCAGACGAGGTGAATGTGCATCCACGCAGTGACGAGGTCCCGACGACTGAATATTTTCTCAATATGAAGCCAGGCACGCTCACCGCCACGGTGGGCAAAGTCGATGTGGTTTACACCTCCGGCGCTGATTTCCATGCGAATGTGATTCTCGCCTACTGGGGTTTTAACGAGGCATTCAAGGGCGAGGCCGGGCTGGCCGATTTCAAGAAGGCGCTCGATGAGTATCTTAAAAAGCAGCTCTCGACCGACTATGGCAAAGGCAAGCCGAGGTTGGTGCTGCTTTCGCCGATCGCGCACGAGAATCTCAAGGACCCCGTGAACTACCCGGACGGCATCGCGAACAATAAGAACCTCGCTCTTTACACGACCGCGATGGCCGAGGTCGCGAAGGCGAACAGCGTGCCGTTTGTCGATCTCTTTGCCGCTTCGCAGGCCCTCTATGCCGCTGCCACGACTCCGCTCACGATCAATGGCATTCATCTCAGCGACGACGGCGACAAAGCACTTGCGCCCGTTCAGTTCAAAGCGCTTTTTGGAAGAGACGCGCCCGCCACTGACGATGCCTACCTTGCCAAAATCCGCGAGGCGGTCCTGGAAAAGAATACGCAATGGCATCATCGCTATCGCACCGTCGATCAGTTCAACATTTACGGTCAGCGTTCGCGGATTAAATACGCCGATGCCATCACCAAGACCAACGGCATCGACAATGCCACCGTTCTCGGGGCCGAACTTGCGCAGCGCGATGTCAAAACCGCCAATCGCGACAAAGCAGTCTGGGCGGTCGCCCAGGGCGGAACCTATGAGGTCAAGGATGACAATCTCCCTCCCGTCCCGGCGGTGGCACCCAACCGTCCCGAACCGGTTCCCTATCTCAATGGCGAGGAGTCGCTGAAGCATCTGACCACACCTGAAGGCGTGAAAGTCGATTACATCGCTTCCGAAACCGAGTTCCCCGATCTCGTGAATCCGGTGCAAATGAATTTTGACACCCGCGGCCGGCTTTGGGTTGCGTCCTGGCCGAATTATCCGGAGACCACACCGACCACGAAGGTGTTCGACAAGCTCCTGGTTTTTGATATCGATCCCGCGACGGGCAGGTTCACGAAATGCACGACCTTCCTTGACGGGCTGAACTGCCCCACTGGTTTTCAGCTTTATAAGGACGGCGTTCTTGTGATGCAGTCACCCGATATGTGGTTCGTCCGCGACACCGATGGTGATGGCAAAGGCGACTGGAAGGAGCGCATTGTCCACGGTCTTGATGCCGCGGATTCGCATCATGAAACCAACTCAATCTGCTATGAGCCCGGAGGTGCCGTGTATTTCAGCGACGGCGTCTTTCACCGCACTAATGTCGAGACGCTCAAGGGCCCGGTGCGCAATGTCAACGGTGCCATTTATCGCTACGAGCCGCGCACGAGCCGATTTGACCGCTATGTGCCCTACGGCTTCGCCAATCCCCATGGCCGCGTTTTTGACTACTGGGGCAATGACATCATCACCGATGCGACCGGCAATGCGAACTACTTCGCTCCGGCCTTCAGCGGTCACCTCGACAGCGGCGCGCACCCGAACATGAGGCAGTTCTGGGATCGCCCCTCGCGTCCCTGCCCCGGCACCGCCATCCTCAGCAGCCGCCATTTTCCGGATGACTGGCAGGGTCTCTTCCTCAACACCAACGTGATCGGATTCCAGGGCATTTTCCGGGCGAAAGTCTCCGAAGAAGGGTCGGGCCTGAAAGGACAGACCCTCGAACCGGCCCTGTTCCAGACTGATGTGGCCCTCAATCCCAATTTCCGGCCCAGCGGCGTCGCTGTCGCTCCTGACGGATCACTCTATGTGATGGACTGGTCTCAGATGCTCATCGGGCACCTCCAGCATCACCTGCGTGATCCGAATCGCGATCACCAGCACGGTCGCATCTATCGGCTCACCTACCCGGGGCGTCCGCTCCTCACCCCGAAGAAGATCCATGGGGAGTCTATCGAAAATCTGGTGGAACTCCTCAAAGAGCACGAAGACAATGTCCGCCAGCGCGCCAAAATCGAGCTCGACACGCATGATTCAAAAGAGGTCATCGCTGCCATGCAGAAGTGGGAGGCGGCGCTTGACCGGAAAGACCCGAATTTCGAGCACCACCGTCTCGAAGCGCTCTGGGTGCATCAGTGGCACAACGTCGTCAATCTTGACCTCCTCAATGCCGTCCTGAAATCGCCCGAACCCCGTGCCCGCGCCCAGGCGGTTCGCGTCGCCAATTATTGGAGTGATCGTATTCCCAATCAGCTCGCTATTCTCGAGGCGGCGATCAAAGATCCGGCCCCCCGGGTTCGGCTCGAAGCCGTGAGAGCGCTCAGTTTTGTCAAAGGAGCCGATGTCGTGAAAGCGATCGCCCTCGCCATGCTCGTCATGCCCGATAAGGATTATTACATCGACTACTGCTTCCGTGAGACGATGAAACAGCTCGGGTCACTGCCGGAAGGAAAGGACATCGTCGGCAAGGATCCGCTTCTCACCGCCCGGCTTCGTGTCACACCTGATGCGAGCTTTGGCCCCACCAATAAGAAGCTCGCCGGAGCAGACAAGAAGCTCTACGACCTCGGCAAAGAGGTCTTTAATCGCGAGGCTCATTGCGTCACCTGTCACCAGGCCGATGGCAAAGGAGTCGACAACATCTATCCGGGACTCGTCAAGAG
>JAGNMT010000612.1 GCA_017991025.1 Verrucomicrobiales bacterium | reverse complement strand
TGGTAAAATTCCTCGCGCTTGGAAATCTCGATCATGCGCTGAGCCCCTCCCTCTTTCCGCCAATTGAAGGTCCAATAGGTCATTCCCGGATACCGGGCCGCGGCCCTGTCGCCGCAGCCATTGATCTGGTCCATGTTCTTCCAGCGGGAAATCCCGAGGGTGCTGGAGATCAGATCAAAGCCGTTTTCCGCCGCGTAGTCGGCGGTGACCTCAAAACGCATGTCAAAGCAGGCCGTGCAACGAACACCCCGTTCGGGTTCCCACTCCATTCCTTTGGTGCGGTCGAACCAGTCCCTGGCGTTGTAGTCCCAGTCAATAAAGGCCATCCCGAGCTTTTCCGCATAGCGGATGTTCTCCTCTTTGCGGATCTCGTATTCGTCTCGCGGATGAATGTTAGGATTGTAGAAAAAGATCGTCGTCTCAATCTTCGAAGCGGCGAGCGCATCCATCACTTCGGCGGCACAGGGCGCGCAGCAGGAGTGCATGAGGATTCGCTTCGCTCCATTCGGCGTCTCGAGTTCCGGACGAACATAATGATCGGCGGAAAATCTCGACATATCCTGTTTTCCGCCCGGCTCAGGGTCCTGTGATCTTCTTCCCATACTGTTTTCGATGTTTTATCACTTCCTCGAATAAAGCAGGAAGGCCTCCCGGCGTTTCAGGAACGCTTTTAGACCCGGTTCCCAGGCTTTGCGGATCCGCTCGATACTGGCTCCACTAAGAATGAGGTCCAACGTCTCCGGGTCACGGAGAAGAATATTACCTTTTGCCTTAAGATCAAAGGTATCCGGGTAGAGCGCGTGAATATTTCGCATCAGAGCAACACCGATATCCAGCGGACGCATTTTGTCCCGGTCGGCAACAAAGAAACGAACCCCGGCGCAATCCTCTCCTTCATAGAGGCTGGCGTCGGGAGTATACTGGGTCGGCGAAAAATCGATCCCGGGAAGATTCTCATCTTGCAGACTCTGCGAGAGCCTCCCGTCATTAATCCATGGCGCGCCGATGTGCTCAAACGGAGTCGTGGTGCCGCGACCTACAGAGATATTCGTAAACTCGACCAGTCCCACTCCCGGGTAAAGCATCGCCTGCGTGAGACTGCGCATATTCGGAGAGGGATTAACCCAGGGCAGTCCGGTTTCATCGAATCGCATCGAGGGAACCCACCCCTCCACCGGGATGACCGTCAAATCCGCCCCTACCCCTCGCTCGTCGTTAAACATTCTCGCCAGTTCGCCGACGGTCATCCCATGTTGCACGGGGATCTCGTGAAAAGCGACAAAGTCATTGCCCTCCCCTTTCCGGATCGGCCCGTCGACGATCATTCCCCCGATGGGATTGACCCGGTCGAGAACGATGATTTTCAGGCGTGCTTCCTTTGCCGCTTCGAGAGCGAGACCCATCGTGGAGACGTAAGTGTAGAAGCGGCAACCGATATCCTGAATATCAAAAACAAGCGCGTCGAGTCCCGCCATCTGGGCGACCGTCGGCTTGCGACCTTCGGATTTGTAAAGGCTGTAGACAGGCAGCCCGGTTCTGGCGTCGTGCTCGTCGTCGACGGAGTCCGCCTCGATCACTCCGCGAATGCCATGCTCGGGCGAAAAAAGCACCTTCAGTTCGACGTTGCCCGCCTTGGAAAGAAGGTCAATCGTGGAGCGTCGATCCCGATTCACCCCGGTCTGGTTGGTGATGAGTCCGATCTTCATCCCGGCAAGCGCTTTGAAGCCATCCCGTTCGAGAACATCGATGCCGTTGAGGACTGCCACGGGATCCCCGGCGGCGGTCTGCTGGCGATTTTTCAAACAGTCATCCGGCACCACAGCATTTGCCGTCAAGGGAACCAGTGTGGTATAACCGACCGCCTCCGCCGCGAGAGTGCCCACCTTGATGCGCAGTTGCTTGATCACACCCGCGTCGGTGGGGTGGTTGCGGTTGGCAAGGAGAATGACAAAACTCTCCGATCCCGGGTCGACCCAGATCGAAGTACCGGTGAAGCCGGTGTGTCCGTATCCGTTTCCAGGGAATTTCTCGCCGCGCTGATAAGAGAGAGGGGAGCCAATATCCCAGCCAAGCCCCCGGGCAACGCCCAGGGCCGCAGGAAGCTGATTCGTTGTCGCCAGTTTGATCACTTCAGACCCGAGAATCGTCTTGTTATCAAATACCCCCTTTTTCAGAAACATTCTGACATAGGTCGCGACATCCTTTGCCGATGAAAACAGACCGGCATGCCCGGCGACGCCCTCCATGCGGCGCGCGCTCGGGTCGTGGACCTGTCCGCGAAGCAGCCCGTATCCCTCTATATTCGTCGTCGGGGCGATGCGGGCACAGCTCGATATAGCCGGCAGATAGCAGGTCTCGTTCATGCCGAGCGTTCCGTATAAATGCTCCTGCACGTAATGATCGATCCGTTGTCCCGAGACGCGGCTCACAATTTCACCGAGGAGGATGAAGTTGACATCGCTGTAGCGGAAACGTGTTCCCGGTCGCTCGATGAGCCCCACCGTCGCGGCCCGGCGGACTCCTTCACCATGCCCCCAAAAGTCAGCTTCGGTAAGAAAAATACCGGGCGGCAGCCCACTCTGATGCGTGAGAAGATGACGAATCGTGATCACTTTCCGGTCTGCCGACGTAACCAGCGCATCCTCTACCTCGGGGCGGACACCCCCTGAAAGGAACTCGGGAAGGTATTTCGAGACCGGATCATCCAGTGAGAGTTTCCCCTTCTCGATCAGCTGCAGGATGGCCGGAGTGGT
>JAGNMT010000082.1 GCA_017991025.1 Verrucomicrobiales bacterium | reverse complement strand
CGATCACGAATCAACGAGACTTTGATCGCCTCAATAATGCCATCCCGGCGGATCCGGTCCGGGAGACTGGCGATAAAATCAAGATCGTTGACAATGGCAAAAGGGACCGAAAACGTGCCGACCCAATTTTTCTTCCCGAAATAATTGACCCCATTTTTCACTCCGACCCCTCCGTCGCCCTGACTCAGTGTGGTCGTGGGCATGCGAATGAGCCGGATACCCCGGTGAGCCGTCGCCGCACCAAAACCGGCCAGATCGAGGAAAGCGCCGCCTCCAATCGCAATGACATAGGAGTGGCGGCAGATTTTGAAAAACTCAATCGCCTGCCAGATCTTCTCGACGAGCGACCAGTTATTCTTGCACGGTTCGCCGCCTTGCAAAATCAATGGCTCGCTGACGAGGTTCAGTGTATCGGCATGAACGGCAAAGTAGTGAGAAATCCGTTCCGCCAGTCTCGGATTGGCTTCTGCTACCCCGGAATCGAGCAATACGAGAACCTTTGAGGTCCCGTCCAGCGCGCACGCATCGGCCACGAGGTCGCGCAGGGTATGATTCTTAGGATCGAAAGACCCGTGAGTGAACGCCACACGATGCTGGAACTGAATGGGGATGGAGCGTTGAATCATCGGGAGGGAGGGAGCAAATATAGTCCGCAATGGACCGATGGGCAAAGAGACGCGAATGCGGGGGGAAACGCTTCGTAGAGCTTACTCCGAAGCCGGTTTCAGCGGCTGGCGTGCTTCATCCAGCAGAGTGGTCAGCAGACAGGTGCCGTCGGTGTCCACTTTCAGCTCGGCGTATTGGGCCCTTTGATAGATCGCAGCAGTGCCTTCCTGAAAAAAGTAGGATTCGGCACCGATATGCAAGCCATTGACGTTTCGATAGAGCAGCGCCAATTCGCCCTCCGCGAGCGGCGCTCCGTCGTCGAGACGCACAAAGGAGGCTACCCCGCTGTCATCCCGGCGCACGATCAATCTCCCGTGCCGGGGGAGCTCATCCACCTTTTGCACCTGGCTCACAAGGTCATAGCGGAGCGCCATGTAATCACCCTGCATGAGGGATCGGGGGTCCACCGGGGCGAGCTTCAATTGCACGGTCTGCCCGTGAGCGAGGAGTTGCTCTTTCTTCCAGACCATCGAGCTGGCGATGGAGAGAAAAAAGAAAAGACCGAGCCAGAAGAGGAGCGTTCTCATGAGACGGAAGTCACTGAATTTTCGCGACGGGTGATTTCGTTGAGGATCCAGCGCAGGATGAGGAGGGCCACACCGGTACCGCCGATCACGGCGGACTTCCAAGAAAGTGGGACATGGAGGCTGTAATAGAGGAAGAACAGGAAGCCTCCCAGAAAAACCCAGGCAAAAACGCTGACAAGTTTATCACCCCATGCATAGCCCGCGACTCCGAGCAGCACGGCAGTAAGGACACCCGCCTCTCCCTGCCACGCGAGTGCTGCGGCGATGATCGCCACGCCAATTACCCATGGTGAGGTCAGCGAAGCGCGGCCGCGATTCAATGCGCAGATTAAAAAAAGCACTCCGGCCCCAAGAACCCACGCGGTGAGAGCGTTGTAGATGTGGATATTCGGGAGGAACGGGAACTCGGAAATCACGGATTGATAGATAACGAGCGCGCCAAGGGAGAAGGCGGAGGCAAGAGCCAGCGGATTCAAAGCAGCCGGTCGGGCGCGCCAGGACCATAACCACGTTGTCACTACGGCCACGAGCGAGATCCAGGGGGAAAGAGCTCCGGAGACCTTATCGGAGTCCACCGTTAGCCAGAGCGTGATCAGGCTCGCCGAGGAAACAACAATCAGAAAGCGGTAGGCGGGGTCCCGGTAGAGAGGATAAGTGATGGCGGCGATGATGACCTGCACGAGGCACAGATGGTCAAAGCGGGCGTCAGACTGCCACGAGATGACCCCGCCGAGAATGAGACCCACCGCGCCCAGGGCGAGGGCGAGATTCATCTGGCGGAGGAAAGTGGATTCACCGGTCCTTCGACTGAGCCACACGCAGAGCGACAGCACAATCAACCCGCCAATCACAAACGGCCCCTCGGTCTCTGCCTGCGTGATAAGCACGAGCACCCACCAGAGCATCGGCATAAAAGTCCACGCCGCCATCCATGCGCCCAACGTGCTCACGACTTTCAACCAGGCGGGTTCGCGCGGTTTGGCGGCAAGCGTGCTGATCTGCTCCTCGATCTGGAGGCGGACGGCTTCATCGCCCGATATGACGCCGAGCGCCTCACGCCAGGTGATACTGACCGCGTCACCGCGCTTGGTCGATGCCGTTACCAATGGCGGAGCCCCGACTGATTCGACAGTGGGCGATGCAGGTGCGACCTCCGCCATTTGCACCGCGACCTTTCTCAGCACCCACACGATGCCCCCCATCAGGGAGCCGATAATGGAGCAAAAGAAAAGGAAGGCGAGAAAGATGACACCGGAATTGTCCAGGTCCTCTATAACCTCCCAGAGTCCACGTGCCACAGCAGTAACAACCACGGCCCCGACCGAAGAAAGCGCTACCGCCATTGCCGCGGAATCCTGCCACTTCCAACGGTAGGCGGCAAAACATAACCCTGCCGCGATCAGCCAGACCGCCGCCACGGTCCAGGATTGATCGTCATCAAAACCCACAACGATCCAGCCACAAGTATAGCCGCAAAGTGGAAGAATCAGCGCGAGTAGCAGCCAAAGGCGGAACCACCGCTCCCGCAGCCAGGGGAAGCGGGGCGCAAGAGACTCCTTCAGCAGGAGAGCCGCCGCATAAAGTACTGCTACCGCAAGCAGGCATGCCTGCCATTCACCGGCGAACCCCTCCGAGGCGACCCCTGCCTGAGCCCACCAGGTGACAATGGCGGTGGTCACAATCGCCAACCAAACGCACCACAATGCCGCAAATCCGGCGGAAAGCACCCATGCCAGTGCTAGTGTAGCCCACAGGACAAAAAGACCATAGGCATCCGCTCCCGTCTGATATTCCTGACCGAAAACCGCAACAAAAACGCCTATCATTATACTGGCCGCCAGCAGCGCCATCTTCCTCCCGAGACCATCCGCCCCTAGAAAGAGCGAACCCAGCGCAGGCAGTAGAACGCCGCCTACAGGCAGCGAGAGGCGTTGCCAGCGCGGCATCGAGTCCCAGTTCCACGCAAAGAAAAAGACGACCCCTGACAAAAGCAGAACGACCCCGAGCACCAGAAAGCAACGGGAGCCCCAGGCCCGCCATGCCTTCACCGGACGGAGGCAACTCATCAACTCCGCGTGGATCTCCGCACTGAGGTGTCCCTGCTGCCTCCACTCCTGTACGAGGGTAACACTGGCGGGCTGATCGAGCGGGTTTGAGGTCATGCTTCGGCGTTCTTCCGCAACTCTCCAAGGATGAATGAATCCTGCCGAATATCAACGTGAAAGCCAGTTCGGTGAAAGGGAATGAGAAGATTCCGATCTCTTAGGTGGACCATGGAAGAGGGTCATGTCGATGACCTTACCCTGCCGTGTTGTAAAAAGAGACTTTTTGGTTGAGTTTCCTTCTCATGGATGTTGAGAATGAGAACCCGGTTCAGCAGTCGCTGCTTTTGCTTTCTGAAAGAGCACAGGAATCGGGATTGAGCGAATATCTTCTCATCGGAGGAAGTGCGGTCATCACCTACGGTGCTCCGCGATTCACTCGCGACCTGGACTTCGTGATTCCCGACCGCGAGCAAATCGGATGGCGAACTTTTCTAGAGACGAACGGCTTTTCCTCAATATGATGCGGCGTTTGCCGAATTGGTGATACAGGTCGGCAACGAGCGGATGGAGCTCAGGATCAGGCGAGTGCCCGTCTATACAAGCCCCGCCTCAAACTCCTCGAACTCCACGAGCGGCGAACCCTCTGCAGCAATCATCCTGTCCACGGAAGCGGCGTCTTTAAATCCGCTTCCGGTGATCGTACAAATCACCACGGCATTCTCATCAATTTCACCTGCCGCGAACGCCTGCAAGGCCCCTGCCAGCGCGACGCACCCGGCAGGCTCCGAGAAAATGCCTTCTTCCCGGGCGAGGCGGTTCTGGAGGGCATAGATCACTTCATCAGAGACGAGGTGCCCGTTCCCGCCACTCGCGCGGCACGAGGCGATGACGGCATTGGCGTCGAGTAAATTCGGCACCTGCAGTCCGCTGATGGTGGTCATGCAGGGATCGGCGCGGCGACCGTGCCCGCGTCCATCGCGAAGCGGCCCGGCGATAGTGTTGTTGCCTTCCGGCTGCACGCAATGAACGGCGGGAGAGGCCTCACACTTGTCGAATCCGCGCGCCACGGCAAGACAGAGCCCCCCTCCCCCGGCGGGAAGGAAGACATGATCGATTCGCGAATCGAGAGCCTCGTCGAGTTCGTAGGCCAATGTCTCAACGCCGCGCATGCCGTCGGGGCTAATGGAAAAAGCACTCACCTCAAGGCTCCAACCGGGGCGGTTTCCGAACTGGCGAAGGCGCGAAAAGGTTTCCACGGTGATCTCCGGATCGAGTCCGAACCCGCGAATGCGACGCAACTTCGCCCCGTAGGCCAGCATCTGTTTCAATTTACCCTCGGGTGCGGGTTCGACGATGGCGAGATGGCAGGGGACACCCGCTACGGCACAGGCTGCGGCGAGGGCGGCTCCGGTATTGCCGCTGGAGGTGGCGAGGCAGCGGGTTCGCTGTTTAGACAGCATGTGTGAAACAGCAGAGGTGGCAAAGCGGTCTTTGTAGGATCCGGTCGGATTCGCCGATTCGAGTTTAAAATAGAGGTTTGTCAGGCCCGACGCCGGACCGATACGGCAGGATCGAACGAGTGGAGTGCCTCCTTCACCGAGGGTAATACGAAATCCTTCCGCCGGGGCATTGCCGAGACGGTCGGCCCACTTCCAGATACCGGGGGAGGCGGCCATCACATGGAAACAGGCAGAGAGAGTTCTTCGGGAATCACCACGGCAACCGAGTCTCCGGCCCGGACTCGCGGGAAGGTGCGGAGAACGATGATACGCCCCGTTTCCTCCGATGCCACGGGACGAACGACGTCACCGATCAGATCAACGACGCGTCCCAGAGACTGACCTTTCACGACCGAATCACCGAGGGCATAGGAGGGTTCAAAACAACCGTCGATCGGTGCGGGGTGGCAGACCTGCATGTGCCCGGACCCGGGGCGGCAATCTTCGACGAGCTGAGTGACCCGGCTTGCCGGTTGGGTACGGTGCAACATGCCGAACCCGGCCATGACATTGAGAACCCCCTCGAAATAGGCCTCGACGCCCTCTGGAGTCGAGGAGGCTGAACCCAGATACTCGGCATAGATCGCAGGGACCCCGGCATCGCGGGCGACGGATAGGGAACGGCCTTCGAGATTCGCCGCCGTGCCCCAGATGAGCGGGAGATTAAATTCCCGCGCCATACGCCGCTGGCTTTCCAAAATGGCGAAATCGGAGACAAGGGAGTATCCCGTGAGGGGAAGTACGGAGAGCTCGGTCCCACCGGTGTGGAGGTCGATATAAGCATCGGCCTGACGTATCTCTTCCGAGAGGGCAAAGGCGACCTGCTCGGTAAGTGATCCGTCGGAACGTCCCGGACAGGTCCGGGCCAAATCGAGTCCATCCTCTCCGGCACAGCGATGCCCTCTGAAAAATGCGGCCTCATTCACCACCGGTATAAAAGTGACCTGTCCACGGATGAGCGGATTTTCATCAGTGAAGAGCCTGATGAGCCGCCGGATCGCGAGGATGGGTTCGAACTCATCCCCGTGGACCCCGCCGGTTACGAGAAGTTTAGGGCCGTCTTTGTCCCCTTTGAATAATCGTGATGCCAGGGTTATCATCGAATTGGTGGGGGCTGGTGATTGAGATAGCCTTTCAGGCGGATACCACCATCCACGGTAAGGATCTCGCCGGTAATATAGTCGGCGTCGTCGGAGCAAAGAAAGAGAGCTGCCTTGCCGATGTCGGCAGGGAGCCCGAGCCTGCCCCACGGAATTTCCTTTCCGGCTTCGGCCATGACCGCGTCGGTGAACGCTTCATGCTCTCCGGGTGTGTCGATCCAGCCGGGAGCAATGGAGTTCACGTTGATGCGATGACCGATCAACTCCCCCGCGATCGTGCGCATCATGTGATCAAGACCGGCCTTGGCGGCATTGTAGGCAACAGCCCGCGGGAAGGGCATCTCGCCGTGAACTGAAGAAATAAAGATCATTTTCCCTCCCCCTCCCCGTTCGACAAAATGACGTCCGGCGAGCTGACTCATGTGAAACCCGCTCGTGAGCGCTCCCTGAAGAGTGCGCTCGAAAAGATCGGGGTCGAAACTGAGAAAATCATCGCGGCGGCTGAAGGCAGGATTGCTGATGAGGATGTCGATGCGACCCGCCTCGGCGAGAGCGGCTTCGATGAGTGACTCACAGCCGGGGCGACTGAAAATGTCTGATTCTATAGCCCAGCAATGGCGTCCGAGCGACCGGATCTCATCGGCAGTGGCATTTATATCAGGGCTCCCTGGACGATCATTGAGAACGATGTCGGCACCCGCTTCGGCGAGAGCCAGCGCGCAACCTTTGCCGATGCCGCGCCCGGCACCTGTGACGAGTGCGATTTTTCCGGATAATTTCATAAGTGGGGAGATGGAATAGATTACTTCACGACTGCGGCAGGGGCCTCCACTTTTCTACCGGCGTGCTTGAGCAGCGCCTCGCGGAATTTCTGCCGGATCTCATCGGTAGAGGCATGACCCATTGCGGGGTAGTTGAGGATTTTTTTGGAGCCTTGAAGCACATTATAAGCCGTATAAACGCTCGTCGGCGGACAGGTGCGGTCGATGAAGCCGACACTGACGATGGCTTCGGCCTTACAGCGTGTCGCGAAGTTGACCGCATCAACATAGCGGCTGGCCTCAAGTGCCTGCGGGTCTGGCGTGCCGTCGGCGAGCAGCGGCACAATCTTCGGCCATCCGCTAATGCGATTCACTTTCATCCCGGTGTGATCACAACCGGCCGGAACGCCGGCACCGATGAAGGTGACCCGCTCGTCGAGGCCACCCGCGACCAGTGCCTGATATCCGCCCTGACTGTGGCCGATCACCGCCAGCGTCTTGCCATCCCATTCGGGGCGTGTCGTCAGAAAATCGAGGGCCCTGGCGAGCCTGACAAACATACCTCGAAAGTAGATCTCGTCGCGGCTCTTCGTGCCATCGCTCCGGTAGGTCTTCAGCTTTCCTTCGGAAAGTGCTTTGTAGTAGGCCTCGGGTTCGCCGTTGGGAATGCCGTGGGCATTGATATCCATGGAGAGAAATCCGTCGCGGGCTCCGCCCAGGGCAGCAGGCAGGCTGGCGCTGCGCACCCCTGCGCCGTGGACCCAGAGCACGGCGGGCAGAGATTTCGGGGGCGCGGTTTTAGGTTTTGCAAAATAGCCCGAGACCGGAGCGCCGCCTTTTTCGGAAGGCACCTGCACATCGAAGGCTTCAATCCCTGCGTCGCCCGGGGTCGTGAGCGATCGGGGTGCAGCGATATAGGTGATCGGGACCTCGCCAAGCTGCTTCTTCTGCTCTGCCCAGAAGGCATCGAAGTCATCGGGAGCGGGCAGGCTCGGAGTGAGTGCGTTCGGGGAAACGCCCGCTCCGGCATAACCGCTGATCTTTTTGCCGTCCGGACCGGTGAACGTGGCAGTAAGGAGGAGGAAACCGGGATGTTCAAGAGCCCCCTTGACCGGAACTCCCGCACCGCCGTCGAGCGAGCCTTTACCAGAGGAAAGAGTTTTGTATCCGTCAAGACTCAAGGTCCAATCGACATTTCCCCAGTCGAGGTTCTTTGTCCCGTCCTTTGCCTTGATCGTGAAGGTAACTTCCTCATTCTCATTATATAAGGCATCGGGCCGGTCGGTGGTGATCGTCACGACCGGCGCGGCGGCTCCCGCAGAGACAGCGAAAGAGTAAAGGACGCAAAACGAGAGCCTGATTGGAAATGTCATCTGCTCTGATTGTGGCACTTCCGGCGGAGTGAATGAAGCGGAAAATTGACATGATGAGGGATATTGAACTCTCTGCCTGATAGTAGACTGAGTTCGACGACCGAGCCGAACAAACCGTGTTGCAAGTGGGAGCTACCGTTTACCTGACATTGCCGTGGCATCACCATTCACGCCGCTCCACATCGCCCTTTGATTCGGCTCACGCCAGAATCTCTTTCACCACTCTCGATGGCTCGACTCCGGTGAGTTTGTAGTCTAGCCCCTGGAAACGATAGCTTAAGCGCTCATGATTAATGCCAAGAAGATGCAGCGCCGAGGCGTGGAGGTCGCGGACGTGCACCGGATTTTCCGCCACATTGTAGCTGAACTCATCAGTCGCGCCGTAAGTGATTCCCGGCTTAATGCCGCCGCCAGCCATCCAGATTGTAAAACACCTCGGATGATGATCCCGACCGGCTTCCGGGCTGTCCCATTGCCCCTGACCGGCGACACCACGACCGAATTCCCCACCCCAGATTACAAGCGTATCATCGAGAAGTCCTCGCAGCTTGAGATCTTTGATGAGACCGGCACTGGGCTGGTCGGTGTCGCGGCAACGAGCCGAGCACCAACTCGGGAGGCGGCTATGGTGATCCCAGTCGGGATGAAATAATTGGATGAAGCGAACCCCGCGTTCAGCGAGCCGACGGGCGAGGATACAGTTTGCGGCATAGCTACCGGGACGGCGGGAGTCGACCCCATAGAGCTCAAAGGTGGATTCAGGCTCGTCGCTGAGATCGTTCAGTTCGGGAATGCTCGTCTGCATCCGGAAAGCCATTTCGTATTGCTGAATGCGTGTTTCGATTTCCGGGTCGCCGGTCACTTCGAGACGCATCGCATTGAGTTCCCTGATGCCGTCGAGCATACCCCGGCGCAGCTCGCGAGGGAGACCATCGGGATCCCGGAGATAGAGGACGGGGTCTTTCGCGTTCCTCAGCTTCACGCCCTGATAGCGCGAGGGGAGAAAGCCGCTACCCCAGTAGTGATCGTAGAGCGGCTGATCGCTCGGTCGTTTCATTTTTGAAATCAGCACGAGGTAATCGGGCAGATTGTGGTTCGCACTGCCGAGCCCGTAACTTGCCCATGCACCGAAGCTGGGTCTCCCGGCAAGCTGATGTCCGGTGAGAAATTTGGTCATCGCCGGCGCATGATTAATCTGGTCAGTGATCATCGATTTCACGAAGCAGAGTTCATCCGCAATCGACCCGGTATGCGGCAACCATTCGCTCAACGTTGCTCCACTTGCCCCGTGTTTGGAAAACTTCGTGATGCCCGGGAGGATGAGCTGCTTCTGGTTCGACGTCATCGTCGTCAGCCGCTGGCCCTGACGAACGCTGTCCGGCAATTCGGTTCCAGCCCATTTGATGAGATCGGGTTTGTGATCAAAAAGCTCCAACTGCGAAGGACCGCCCGACTGGGTCAGGAAGATGACACGTTTCGCTTTCGGGGCAAAGCTAAGGAACTCGAGGCTGTCGGCGGCTTTGGTAGATTCGCGATCAAGAAGACCACCAAGAGCGATCGCACCCAGATTGAGACCGGTTTGATTGAGGAAATGACGTCGAGTGAGCGGGTTCATAAGAGGAGGTGATTACTCACGGGTGATGGCCTCATCAAGATTGAACATCATGCTCGCGAGGGTCATCCAGGCGGCGATAGCGGGAGCTTTCTCTGCGGAAGGGGTATCCTGCTGACCTACCCGGGTGAAGAGAAGTGCCTCTCCGGTATTAGAATCGTAGTAGTTTATCGCCTTCGTCCACTCGCGTTTCAGGATCTCCTGTTCTCTCACTTCAAGCTCGCGGCTGAGAATACGCGCGGCGAGCAAATTGAGGCCTTTGCCGGTATCCGGTGAATTCGAAGCGAATTCAGCAAGGACACGCGACGCCTCGAGCATGCCGGTGTCATTCAGCAGGGTCAGGGCGTGAAGAGGGGTATTTGTCAGGTTCGTCCGCACTTCGCAGACCCGGCGCTGGGCGTTATCAAAAAGGAAAGTCGGCGAACTGGAGCGACGCCAATAGGCATATAGAGTCCGCCGATATTGGGCGGGACCGACACTGGGCTGATAGGTATAACGTCCCATAAATATCTCCTCCCAGACACCTTCGGGCTGCCAGGGTTTTACGGGAGGACCACCGACGGCCGGA
>JAGNMT010000611.1 GCA_017991025.1 Verrucomicrobiales bacterium | reverse complement strand
CTTCATGGGGCGCGCCAAAGGAAGCGCACTGGTCATCCCCTGGTGTACCTACACCTCGCCGGAGCTGGCGCACGTCGGTCTCACCGCCCGGCAGGCGGAAGAAGAGGGGATCGAGATCGATACCTTCACCCAGGAGATGTCCGGCGTGGACCGGGCCATTCTCGAAGGCGAGACCGAGGGATTCGTCAGAGTGCATGTCCGTAAAGGTTCCGATGAGATTGTCGGTGCCACCGTGGTGGCCAACAACGCTGGCGACATGATCGGCTCGCTCTCGATGGCGATGACGCAAAAGATCGGTCTCGGTTCGGTCGCCAATGTGATTCATCCCTATCCCACTCAGGGCGAAGCCGTTCGCAAAGTCGGCGATCTCTACAATCGCACCCGGCTGACGCCCTTGGTGAAAAGTCTCTTTGAGAAATGGCTTTCCTGGACGCGGTAGCACGAGGGGGGATGGGAGGAATGACCCGACTCCCTTTCGCGTCGGTCCCATGGGTGGCGATCAGCTTTTTGGGTCAGCACGACCTGCTCGGGCAGCTTGAAGATGTGCGGATCTTCACGGGAGGACTCGAGAGGGATTAAAAACGTTAACATGGTAGTGCGTTCCGACGACTCATCCATGATATGAATACTCCCGAAAATAATCTCCCCCTGCCGCCCCACTTCACGCTCTCTGACTTGGCGAGGGCGACCTCATCCTGGCCCGGACTCCCGACGGACCGCTACCTCGCCTGTCACGACGAGGACTGCCTCATCGCCACCCACGAGTTCGACACCTCGCCGCCCGTCGAGCCGCAGGTTTCGTCGTGGCTTGCTTCGGAGTTTTCGGCGTCGTGACCTTATGAGCGAAGTAGCGCCATTCGCAGGAGTCGAGGACAATCTCGCCGGTCATTTCCCCGAGCATCCCTGGAAGATCCCGCTGACCTACGTCGTGCCCTTCGGCGTCTCGCTTTATTCCAGCGCGGCAGAGCGGCGGAAGCCTACCCTGACGATAAGTGGTGATCGTGATACAAGAGGGGCAGACCGGTGAGGAAACAGGGTTGGTTACTTTCGTCAAAAAATAGTGTTAAGAGTTTGCCCCTCCGAGCCGACTCATTTGCAAGAACCGCCGTATCCCATTTCACCCCACGAACATCCCATGACCCGAACCAGCCCTGTCTCCTCCGAGCACGCCACCCGTGACCGCTACGCCGCCGCCGCCAAGGCACAGGAAGCGGCCCTCTGCTGTCCCGTTGATTATGATCCACAGTATCTCGAAGTCATCCCCGAGGAGGTCATCGAAAAGGATTATGGCTGCGGCGATCCCTCGAAATACCTCAAACCCGGCGAGACCGTGCTCGATCTTGGCAGTGGCACGGGCAAGATCTGCTTCATCGCCTCGCAGGTCGTCGGCCCCGAGGGGCGCGTCATCGGCGTGGACATGACCGATGATATGCTGGAGGTCGCCCGTCGCAATGCCCCCGTCGTGGCCGAAAAGATCGGCTACGCCAACGTCGAATTTCGCAAAGGTCGCATCCAGGATCTCGCCCTCGATCTGGAGATCCTCGATGCGGAATTGAAAAAGCGCCCCATCGAGGATGCCGCCTCCTTTCTTGTTGCCGACGAACTGGCCGAGGATCTGAGGGTGAAACATCCGCTCGTCGAGACCGACTCGGTCGATGTGGTCGTCTCGAACTGCGTCCTCAACCTAGTCGATGGCCAGCACAAGCGGCAGCTCTTCGAGGAGATCTTCCGCGTTCTCAAGCTCGGCGGTCGTGCCGTCATCTCCGACATCGTCGGCGACGAGGAGGTGCCCGAAGACATGCAGCGCGATCCCATTCTCTGGAGCGGCTGCATCAGTGGAGCGCTGACCGAGGACGGTTTTTTGAAAGCTTTCGAGGACGCCGGATTCTACGGCATCGAAATCCTCAAACGCGATGCCGAGCCATGGCAAACGGTCGAGGGCATCGAGTTTCGCAGCGTCACGATTCAGGCGTGGAAAGGCAAGCAGGGGGCGTGTCTGGAGCGAAACCAGGCCGTCATCTACAAGGGGCCGTTTCTCAAAGTTCTCGACGACGACGGCCACGCCATGGAGCGCGGCAAGCGCTACGCCGTTTGCGACAAGACCTTCCATCTCTATCAGAAGGCGCCCTATGCCGGACTCTTTGAGTTGGTCGAACCGCTCCAGGCAATACCACCGGGTGAGGCGAAACCCTTCGATTGCTCGAGTATGCGGCTGCGCGACCCACGGGAGACGAAAGGGCAGGACTACGATGCCACCACCGATGCGTCAACCTGCTGCGACGGCGGGAGCGGATCTTGCTGTTAAAACCTGATGAACCAACGAAAACTCCTGACATGTTGCCTTCAGGCATTCGCGCTGGCCGCTGCTCTGACACTCACGAAAATGCAAGCTGCTGATTCCCCCGACGTAAAGCAAGTAGTCGCCCGGATCAGGTCGCACGATTTTCATCCGACTGACGGCGGTTTCACCAAGGACCGGACCCTGAAAACCGCCGGAGTCGCCAATCTTTCCGATCCCGATTGGAAAGTGCGCACTCTGGCGCTGCGCGACATGGTTCGGGCAGGCGAGGGTGGTTTTTCCGCCCTGATCGATGCGCTCGCCGACGACAATGTCCATGTCCGCTACCTCG
Organism: Verrucomicrobiales bacterium; assembly: GCA_017991025.1. GTDB lineage: Bacteria > Verrucomicrobiota > Verrucomicrobiia > Verrucomicrobiales > DEV007 > Arctic95D-9. Next base: position 138 of record JAGNMT010000611.1, on the reverse strand, counting down.
CGACGAGAGCCCTCGGCGTACAGCGGGCCGGTGCCGCCGTTCCCGGACTGGAGCGTCTTCTGCGCGAGGATCCCGATTCCACGGTGCGTTCCCAGTCGGCCATCGCCCTGTCCCAGATCGGCGAAAAGTCGAGTGTGG
>JAGNMT010000610.1 GCA_017991025.1 Verrucomicrobiales bacterium | reverse complement strand
GATCCGCCATCGACGAGCGGAACAGGGCGACCGCCATGATCGGGGAATGACAGGCGGTGATCGATCCCGACAACATGATAGATCGTCGCGAGGACATCAGCGGGCGAAAGAGCGCGCTCCACGGGATATTCCCCCCGCTCGTTCGTCGCCCCGATGACCTGGCCCATCTTTAATCCACCTCCCGCCAGGATGACACTCATGGCCTGCCCCCAGTGGTCGCGTCCCGGTGTCGGGTCATTGGGCAGCCCTTTGTTGATCTTCGGAGTGCGCCCGAATTCGCCCATCACGACGACGAGGACATCATCAAGGAGATTCCGATCCTTGAGGTCCTGCATGAGTCCGTCGATCGCCTGATCGAGTACCGGCAGACGCACCTCGAGAGCACTCTTGATGCTGGCGTGGTTATCCCAATGGGGCATGTCCACGGTCACAAAGCGTACCCCGGACTCGACAAGGCGCCGTGCCATCAGGGTGTAATGTCCCCATGGCCCGCGGCCGTATCGGTCCCGCGTTTTGGCGTCTTCCAAATCCATGTCAAAAGCGTGCCGGGCACTGGATCCGAGAAGGATCTGAAGGGCGGCCTGATGGTGGTGATCCATCGTCCCCATGGCCCCGGTCTGATCTATGCGGCGATCGATCCCGTCGAGCTGCTTGAGCAGACTGGACCGTTCATTCATCCGATCACCGATGCCAGTGATGGAATTGAGAAAGGGCGGTTTCTGGATTTCGGGCTTGTGGTTGGCGGCGAGGTATTTTTGTTGCAGATTCACCTGAAAAGGATCGTAGGCCCCTCCCAGATAAGCGGCCCCCTGGTAACCCGGGTAGAGAAAAACGCTTTCTGCCGCTGGAAGCCCCACGTAATTGGGAAGGTCGGGCACTTTCGCCGGCACGAGTTTCGAGACACAGGACCCGACCGAGGGATATTTCTGGACCTTGTCGACCGTGGTGCTGCCGAAACGACCCGTCAGCATCCAGTGCGCCGCCGCAAAATGATCGCCGGTGGCATGATTCACCGAACGCAGCACACACATCGCGTCCGCATGTTTCGCGTGGAGCGGCAGCATTTCAGAAAAACGAATGCCCGGCACGTTGGTCGGACGATCCCCCCAGGGGCCGCGGTATTCACTCGGCGCCCCCGGCTTGGGATCGTAGGTTTCCAAATGGCTGGGACCGCCGTCGAGCCAGATCAGAATAACCGATTTGCCGGTATCGACCACGCCTGATTCCGCCTTGAGCCGGAGCAGATCACCGGTGGAAAGCCCGAAAGCACTCAGGGCCCCGGCCTTGAGCGCGGTTCTCCGTGTGAAGCCCTGACAATTGGGCAAGGCACGACCACCTCGTGTAATCTTGAGCATAGCGGGTTAAGTCAGGGGTATCTGACAGAAAGGGTTTATATCACTGAAACAATTTGAAACTGAAGGCGAATCGCTTACGCGAATGCGTCGCGGAATGGGATGAAAGAGCGAGAAAAGCATCCAACCGCGGAGTTGCGGCCCTTGCTTCACGGCGTTTTTCAGTGTGAAATGTTCCAGAAAAATGAACCGGGCTTTTCCCATCGATAAATCGATTCCGCTGACGGGGGTGCTTGGTGTCTTGCGATTCATGTTGCTGGGACCGCTCCCCGCAATGGTAGTGGCACAGGACATCGAGCCCTTCCTGGATCGCCACTGTTTCGAATGTCACGCCCCGGATTCCAGGAAGGGCAATCTCGACCTCACCGAGCTTCCGTCCGATTTTGCCTCGCCCGGAACTTTTGCCCGCTGGGTGAAGGTCCATGACCGTATCGAATCCGGAGAAATGCCACCCAAAAAGAAGGCTCGACCAGCCCCGGAGGAAATCGCGGGCATCACCACCTCCCTGGCCACCTCCCTGATTGCGGCCGAAAAGACGATGCTGGACAGGGATCGCACCGGGATCCGGCGACTCACGCGTGCAGAATACGAGAACACGATCCGGGACCTCTTCGACTTGAGCGGGATCGCGTTGCAGAATGGGCTGCCCGCCGATGGCTCGGCCCACGGGTTCGACAAGAACAGCGACGCGCTCGATCTCTCGCACGTCAACCTGGCCAAATATCTCGAGGCCGCCGACAAAACGCTCGACCTCGCCATTGCGACCCGACCCGCCGCTCCGCCGAAGCAGACAGTGCGCCTCTCGCTCTCCGGCAACTACGAGCCTGATATCATGCTGATGCAGGGCGACGCCGTGCTCTTGCGCGACAAAAAGCACGACTCGATCTTTCCTCCGGCGGGAAAATACGCGCACATCAATCAGGGCGCGCATGAGCAACTCGGCATTTTCAAACGGGAGAGCAGCGTCGGGGTCTTCCGCCACGAGGATGAATCGTGGAACGCCTATTTCCGAAAGTTTGCCACGCTCTACCCCGGTCGCTACCGGCTCCGGGCGTCGTTCTGGAGCCTGATGTGGGACAAGGGAAAGATCCTCCCGGCCCGAGGGGTCGAGGCGGCCCGGCTCTCGGTGGTGCAGTTTAATGAGAACGGACGCGGAGGCCAGCATCCCAGCTACGTGCTGGGTTATTTCGATGCCCCGTCGCTCGAGTCTCAGGTCACGGAGCGGGAAATCTGGCTGAACCCCAAAGAGACGATAGGCTTTAACACCGCCTCGCTCGCTCCCGTCGTGCTCTATCGGGTCGGGATCTGGGGTCAGGTGGATCGAACGATGGGCTATACCGGCCCGTGTATCGTCAATGACTGGCTCGACATCGAAGGTCCGATCCACGACGTCTGGCCGCCGCGCAGCCACCGCCTGCT
>JAGNMT010000081.1 GCA_017991025.1 Verrucomicrobiales bacterium | reverse complement strand
GAGGTGTCATCCGAACTCATTAATTCCCCCGCCCGCCGCTTTGTCCTGCCCACGCTGCTCGCGCTCGCGCCCCTCTTCGGGGCTCAGGCTATTGCACAGACAGCGAATCCCCTGGCGACCGTTGTCCCGGGCCAGCGCGCCACGGTGCGCTTCACCGAATCTCCGCCGCAATCGTCCGACCCGGTGGAAGTCCGCTACCGCCTCATGGCCGCCGAAGAGCCCCCCGCGTATGATGTGAACAAAGAGGAGTTCGAAATCATCATCCCCGCAGCGTATCAAAAAGCCAAAGCGCACGGCCTTTTTATCTGGATCAATGCGGGTAACGAGCCGCAGATCGCGAAGGAGTGGGAACCCGTCCTCGCCAGGAACGAACTCGTTTTTATCGGAGCGAAGAACTCGGGAAATTCTCGAAATATTTTCGACCGCATCCGCCTCGCCATTGATGCTAACGACAATTTGAGGAAGTATCTGAACATCGACGGGCGCCGCGTCTATGTTTCAGGATTTTCCGGCGGAAGCCGGGTTGCGAGCATGCTCGGCGTCGCGTGGGGCGAAATGTTCAGCGGCTCGATTTGCTGCATGGGCGTCAATTTCTATACGGATGTCGCCGGAACTGACGGCAAGATCTACGGTCTCAGCTACATCCCGGATGAAACGCTTCTGCCTCTCGTAAAAGAGCACTGTCGATTCGCCCTCATCACCGGCGAAAAGGACTTCAATCTCCCCAACACCCTCGGTGCATTTGAGAACGGATTCAAAAAAGAGGGCTTTAAGCACGTCCAAACCTTCACGGTGCCCGGCCACGGACATCAGCCCCCTCCTGCCGAATGGCTCGAAAAAGCAATCCGGTTTCTGGACGAAGGCAAACGTTGATTATTCCGAGTTCGAATCCTCATGACCTCACCACTCATCGCCGTCGACTGGGGTTCCACAAACCTGCGCGGCAGCCTCATCATCGACGGTCGCCCCTCGGACACCTTTGAATCGTCCGACGGAATCCGGAACCGTGCCGGACGGGATTTTGACGACCTCCTCACTGCCGCCTGCGGTCCATGGAAAAAAGAGAACCCCGACGCGAGAATCGTCATGAGCGGCATGATCGGAAGCCGCGAAGGATGGCACGAAGTCCCCTACGTGACCGCTCCCGCGGGAATCAACGATCTCGCCGCCGGGGTCGTCGCCGTCACGAGCCGCACCTTTGGTGAAATCCTCATTGTCCCGGGTGTGCGATGGGACAATCCTGACACCGGCACCACCGATGTCATGCGAGGGGAGGAAACACAGATCGCCGGTCTCCTCTCGCGGCTGCCCGATGAGGGCTCCGCTGTCTGCCTCCCCGGGACCCATTCCAAATGGGTGCATTGTCGCGATGGACGGATCGACTCGTTCCGCACATTCCTGACCGGCGAGGCATATGACCTTCTCACCATGGGTAGCCTCATTGCCGGCACCGGCGGGGCGGCAGAACCGGAAAACCCCGCCTTCAGCCGTGGACTGGAATTGTCGGGAATGGCGGGAGGCATTCTCCATCATCTCTTCCTTGCCCGGACCGAGATGCTCACCGGACGTATCGCCCCGGTTGCTCTTCGCAGTCTCGTTTCAGGACTCATCATCGGCCACGAGGTCCGGGAAGCACGCCTCTTTTCACCAGACGGCACAGTGAGTCTCGTCGGACAGTCTCCCGCGGCGTCTGCCACGGCGAAAGCACTGGAGTGGTTCGGAATTGCCTTTGAACGGGTGGCGGGCGACCCACATCTCGCAGGGATCCTTGCGATCGCCGGATTGCAGGAATGACCGGAACCCGACAATTGCATGACTCCATAATGGTGACCGGGCCTGTCACTTCGGGTTTTTCTCCTTTTTTTTACAATCATCCGGTCTCATAGTCACCATCGAACCGGCATCAGCCTGCAACACAACCACCTGCTTTTGAAGTGAAGAAATTTCCTTTCCAGCCCGGCCTCCTCGCAACACCTGCGCTCTATCTTTGTGCGTCGCTTTCTCCGTTACTTTCGCAGGAAACGATCCCCTCTCAAAATCGCCTTGTCGCCTTTGTAGCAGCCGTCTCAGAGTATCCTGGGAACGCTGCCATGTATGAATCCGTCGCCAATGCAGAGCGGATCACCCAGTCGATCAGCACGCTGGATTTTGACGTGACAAGCCTCCTTGAATTCACAAAGACCGAGTTTGAAGAAGCTTTTCGAGCCTGGTGTAAAAAAGCATCCGGCGCTGAAGTGGCCATCGTCTACCTGTGCGGGCACGGAGGAAACCAGGACGGCGAGAACTATCTCTTTCCTATCGGAACGGACGTCACGTCACCATCCCAACTCCGTGAACAATGTATCGGTTTCAGGTCCCTGCTGGAAACTCTAACGCAGGGCCAGAAAGAGGGGCAACGGCTTAATCTTGTCGCTATTGACGGGTCAAGGGAAAACCCCTTTCTTTCGAGAGCCTTCGGCTTCGAGGACGCGAGCGCCAACTATTCGGCCTTCTATTCCCTGCCTTATCTTCCCCGCGACACCATCGTCTTTCGCCCAACGGGATCGGGGGAATTGATTGATCGAAAGGACACCAGCCTGCTGGTGGAGGCACTGAGCGGCTATCTCTTTGTAGACAATACCGAATTGAGAAAGGGACTGGAATCCGTCCGCAGCCTGATCCGCGAGAAGTCGGATGGTTACCTGGACCCGTCACTCTCGATCGAGTTCGACGGAAATCTGACGTTCAAGAAAAAGGTCAACGGCACCCAAACCGTTCTCACGTTTCCCAATCAGAAATCGGACCAGGAAGCACTCTTCGAGCAACTTCGAAAAACCTCGCAGAACGCCGTCACTAGTCATGATCTTGAATCAGCAATCAAGACTCTCCTCAAAATCTATGACGAAATGCCGGAGAAAAGAGATGTGGCGATCAGTGATCTCAAATCAATCCTGACTTCAAGCAGCATGGAAAACCCCTTCACCGGGAAGCTGCTGATCGAGAGCATCGAATTTGATTTCGCCCGGTTAGCGGCGGAAACGTCAGATCCCAAAGTGCCGGGACTGAACTTGAAGGAAGCCAGGAGAATTTTCTGGTCTGCCGGACGCTGGTTTCCGGAATTGCGGGACAAGGCCCTCTTCTGGGCTGAATACGATGCCAAAAAAGGCGTGCCGGAAGCCATGCGTTTCTTCGGTGAATTGTGTCTTAAGGAAGAGAGCGGAGAGAAGGACAAGCTAGCCGCCGATTGGTTCAAAAAGGCGGCGGATCTGGGCGATATAAAGAGCCGTGTTTGGCTCGGGCAATTGCACCTAATGGGCCGGGGGGTAGATCAATCGTTTGAACTTGCCAAAAAGCACTTTTCAGATGTACGCAATGCCGGTGACCCGAGAGGTGCCGCCGGCCTCGGAGCCCTTGAACTGAGCAGTATCCAAAAAGCGGGGCTTAAAGGCGCGAAGTTTACCGAGGCATTGAAGTATTTTAGGGAGGCTTACGATGGGAAGTTTTACAAAGTTAGTTCAAAACACGCCGCTGTTCTGCTCATGGAGTCCGAAGCGCCTGGCATTAGTGCGGTAAGAGCCGCTGAAATTCGAAGAGAGGCGGTTGAAATTCTGCTGACCGGGGCGGAAAAAGGCGTCGACAGCAGATGCATGTGGATCCTATTTAAACTGATAAAGAGCAAAAAACTGGACGGTGATAAAGAACTACTCGCCTCAATTCCGGAAGAGAAACAGACAGAGCTACTCAAGCAGGCCGCAGATCTTGGATACCCTGAAGCGGTCAAGGAAGCGCAGATCAACGGCATCGATTATCTAAACTCAGCCAAACCCCTGTGCGAGAAGTGGAATCTAATCTATGAGCTCTGGAAGATGGATCAGAAGAGGACCTATACTCTCCTTGATAATAAATAGCTTAATAAACTGCGCTGACCGACCCAACTGCTTCAATTATTCTCAAACCAGTGTAGCTCGGAAACCCGACTCGTTCGCTTAATTCGCTCATCAATTCTTGGAGACTCAACGACGCGGCGTAAATAGTCCCCCGGATTGGAATCGATCCCCGATTTTTTATCGGCCGCGAGCGCGCAGACAACCTGGAAACCAAAGTAACTCAATTTTCCGTTCCACTTTTTCCCCATGAGATCATTGGCAAGAGAATGCACCTCCGGATAGTATTTTTCAACATAGAGTGGCTGCCTTGCATTCACCTCAATCTGCCAGGCGACCTCTTTAGGCCCGCACACAAACACATGAGGTGACTTGACCTGCGCCATCCATGCCCGTTGATTCTCAAAAGTTGCCGAATAACAGCAGTCTACGATTACCAGATCGGGAATCACAATTGCTCCCAACTGCTGAGCGCTACCGATAATTTCATCCGGGGACTTCTCCCCCAGATTTGCGAAACTCAAGCGTCCGTCCGAAGACATGTGAGTGGCAAGATATAGAATCCGGTATTCACCCGGTGACTCTTTCGGCGTCGTGAGCATCCGGAACAGGACGTCCGGTCCCTGATTGACCATAACGTTGCTCCGCGCCGGTCTTGTCGCGGCAGCAATAAGACGTGCGGTGCCTTCCCAACCCTCCAGATCCGGTTTCCATTTATGTTCCTCCTGCACATACGCATAGAAAGACACATCGGCATTCACCTGACTCAACGAGGCCAACAACACGACCACCCCTAGAAGGTGCCGTTTAAATGAGTTTCGAAGGTGGGCTTTACCGAGCATGGGGAACAAAAACGAAAGAAGGCGAAAGCATCCACCACTGTCCGGTAACCAGACCGATGGATGCCACGCCTTTCACTGAAAACCAGCGTTAATTCGCAGCGCTTACAAACTGGCCAAAACCACATCGCCGCCGAGCCATTCACTCGCGTTGCCCTGAATAGTGCCATCAGCAACAGCCTCCCGCACCTGCTCGGTAATGCTACCGCCGGCACGAGGAGCACTGGCCATCTCGACGACTCCATTTCCGACAAGTCCACCGGTTCTCAAATCCACCGGAAGAACAGCGGCTCGGGCACCGGCGCTCTCCGCAGGCACTTTCACCGCCTGAACGGGAGCCACCTGCAAGTCTTTCACGACAATCGACATTGGCACCGCCTTCGCCTGATCACCCGACTGCCCCGGTTTCGCGGAACCGCCTCCGCCACTCGTCTTAACGTAAGCCTTGCCTTGTGGAGTCTTTTCCCATTTCGTACGATATTTGGCCTGGAGTTTCTTGGCATTGGCAAGGGCTGCCGCACGCTGTCTCGCGGATGCCTGGTGATAAGCAACGATAGAGTGCTTCTTCCGAATACGTCCGCGCATCCTATCAGCCACCCGATCAGCCGGCCCCAGCGCACTGGCTGCCGACGGAATCAGCGCCGCCGTCAGAAGACCTATCGCTCCTTTGATTGCCTGACGGCGATCCGTATTCACTCTTAGTATTTCCATGTTTTTCATATTTTTTTGTTTTGACCAATTGCCGAATTAATCTCTATCGAAAGATTTACCACCTCAATTCAAAGGGTCGAAAACAGTCAGACCACTCCGGCAGCCCGGACAATCCAGGCGGAATCCACCATCCAAGTGGCGAGGGGAAAGCGGACCATACGGAAGTCAGCGGGGAGCAGTCTTTTCGGGTGAAATCCATCTCTTTCGATCCTTGGTTCATTCTCGCTACGGGCCGAATCCCGTCAAGCTAAATCTTCAAGTGCGGGGCTGTCAGGACATCAATAGCAGGACTAGGGCACCAGACATGGAGAACGAGTAACTCAGTTGCTTACTTCGCCGGAACCTTACTGCGATCGAGGGCCGAAAGCGCGAGTCTGAATCCGAGCCAATGATGTGTGGTCGTCATCGGCTGCGATTTGCGGGCGGCCACTCGACAGGTGAATGGTGAATCGTAATAACTGCCTCCGCGAAGAACCTTTGCGCCTTTCCTTTCACCTTCCGCCGGACCTGCCGGATCGACACTGTCGGAAGCATAACTCTCCTTGCTGTAAAAATCGAAACACCATTCACTCACGTTCCCGAGCATGTCGGCAAAACCCCACCCGTTGGCGGGCTTGGTCGCGACAATCTGAGTTCCCGAAAAATTAAATTCCGTTTCTTTTTCGAAAGTAAACTCGACATCCAGACTGGTGGTATATTCAGTCTTGCTATTCCCCTGATACCAAGCCAGAGCCCCCACCTCAGGGGAGTTATTAAATCCTTTAAATGTGATTCCTCCGGTTGGAAGGGGCGTTGCGGTACCCGCCCGGGCACAATACTCCCACTCCGCTTCAGTCGGCAACGTGAAGACATATCCCTCCGGCAGCTCCTTCTGATATTTTTCATTGAGAAAAGCACAATAGGCCATCGCACCTTTCCAACTGATCTCTACGATCGGCTGGTTTAAGTCCCCCCAGGTAGTCTCGCGTGATTTCTTCATACGCCACTTTTCATCGACCTTCTCTATCGGGCACGTAGGCGACTTTGTATCCACCCAATCTTCGAGGACCTCCGGACTCGAATTCAGGAACTCCAAGTACTGTTCAATAGTCACCTCGGTCCTCCCCAGCCAGAAGCCCCGACGCAATGTCGCCGAATGCTGCGCCTCATCGGAGGGAGCAGGAGGCGACGGGTTCGTTGTGCTGGCATCCAGCGCCTCGTATATCTTCTTCAATTCGTCGGAGTCCGTTCCCATTTTGAACTGTCCCGGTGCCGCCCAGACGAGTTCCTGCTTATCGCCAAGGACCACCTTCTCACCCTCTTTAAACTGCTTGGATTCTTTGACCGGAACAACTGGTTGAACCGGGACCGGAACGACTACCGGTGGCTTTGGTACCTCTTCAACCTTTACCACAACCGGAGGTGTTGGGGGTACTTTCGGCGGTGGCGGCGCGATCTTAGCCTCCCTCGAATCCAACTTGGCAACGGCCGTTTTGTAAAGATTCGGAAATCCGTCCTTCAGCGGTGCCTCGACGATACGGCGACGCTCTTTGACAGTATTGGCATCGGCCGAATCAATTTCATTCGCTATTGCGATTTTCCAAAGCGTCTTCGCATACGCGACCTGCTTTAGCGCCTTTTCGGCGGGCTCCTTACTCGCCCCATATGCAAGCACTCCGATACTTTTCTCGAGCGATTCAAAGTCGGCAATGGTTTGAATATTAGCGAACAATCCTTCAAGCGGGGGCTTTTCAAACGCCGTGAACCCCTCCACCGCCAGAGCACTGATCTCATCGCTCCGTTTAGGAAAAACAGCCCGGGCCTCTGCGGCCTTTTCAATTCGCGCGACACCCTTGGCAGCATCAATCGCCTCCTTCTGCAAATTCCACCCGTCGGACCTACCCAGCAGGAGAGCGGCTGCGGCGATCACCACCAGCAGGGCTATTCCCGCAACACCAACTTTGATCAGCCTGGATTTCGCGGATTGCTTTTTCCGTTCCCGGAAAGCGATCACCTCACTCTGATCGAAAGGCAGAGTTGCCGGGAGGCGCATCTCCCGATGCGTATACGGACATTTGACGACGGCTCCCGAGACCCAGGCACCAACGGGATCGACAGGGAAAGGTTTTGCATTCGAGTAAGGACTGATCAAACAACCCGGTTGATCCGAGACGACTTTGGCACGCAGGGGCGGAAGCTTGACCGGCAACTCAAAAACATTTCCAGAAGCGGAGGAAATCGATTCCCCCGGGGACCACTTTTCGCCCGGAACGACGACTTCTTTCCCGTTGAAGGGGTCAATGATCAGTCCACCCGTCCGGTCAGGATCCGCTCCTGAATCAGAGGGCAATCGACCAAGCGGGTTTTTTAAGTCCCCGGGGAGCTGAAAAAAACCTCCCGTCCCGGGACAAACGAGACGAGCGCCCTTTGCCCATATCATCGGAACCATGGGGGAAGCTTTCGGGTAAGGCGGGGTCACCTCCGCCCTTTCCAGATCGATCTCTTTCGCTATTGGGATAGTCGGCAGAGTCTCCGGAAGCGTCAAAGGCTTCCCCGTGGTCGAGCAGAAGAAATCATGCCCGGGAGCCCAATGATCAGGACCGATCCTGATCGGAATCTTCGGAGCGTAAGGCGAATAGACGACTCCGACGAGAGTATCATCCAACTCAGCAAGTAAATGAGGCAGGACCTGGGGCAGGCGGAGAGGTCGCCCGGTCGCCGGGCACGAGATGATTTTTCCCTCCACCCAGTCTCCCGGGGGTATGGCACACACCTTCGGAATCTTTTCGTAAGGGGTTTGAATTTTCCCGGGGCCGAAAACGACTGCGGTTAGCGGCGGAAGTTCTCTAGGCAGTTGCACCACTTTTTCCTCGTCGTCAGAAACAGAAACCACCTCTCCCCGTTCCCACAACCAGGCAGGCACCGCTCGACTCTGCCCGGAAACCGGATCAATAATATTTCCCGGCACCCCGGGGTCCAAAGTGGCCACCGCCGCCCACAAAGGAAATCCCTCCTCCCGTGTCGGAAGCTGCATGAGCAGGTCACTGCTTTCGCACCTGATCAGCCCTCCTTCTTTCCATTCGTGAATGTCAATCGACTGCTTTTTGTTCTTCGCATAGGGCGATTCCACAACACCCGAGCAAAAAGCACCGGCCCGATCCGGGTCAGCCACCAGTTTGGCCACTTTTGGTTTCGGGAGATCTTTTTCGGATGGCGTAAGGATCTCGTTCTTTGTCCAGGGGCAGCGGATGACATGGTCCGGGATCCAGTCATCCGGCTCTACTTTAAATTCGCTCTTGCTTTCGAAAGGGCTTTTCAAGAACCCGGGCCTGTCTTTACTGACGAGGGCAATCAAAAGGGGAAGTTCATCCGGAAGAACAAAAATCTGCCCTTTGGACTTGCTACTGACTATCTCATTTCCGGGTTTCCATTCCTCCGGCGGAATTTTCTGTTCGTTATTCTTCGCCGGGGTATACGGACATTCAACAATACCCTGGCCCCCGTCTTTGATCCGGGCTCGCAGAGGCGGAAGTTTCGGGAGAGAGAAACGTCTTCCCGATTTTTCACAGAGAATCAAGTTTCATTCTTTCCAGTCAGATCCGTTAACGCTTATTGAATCAGAACCGGGCAGATAAGGGCTGAAGACATATCCCGTCTCCCCCGTCCGTTCCGGGTCAACGCTCGCCTCGCAAACCCATTCGGGCAGTTTGGCGGGCATTCGATACAGGCACCTGGACACGGGACAACGCAAGACTTTGCCGGTCCTCCAGTCGCTCTCATCCTGAATTTCAATGACCTGCTTCGAATGAGGCGAACGAACTTGACCCACCTTGTTATCCGCTACCAGCGATGCTTCCGGAATCCCGGGGAGGGAATCGGGGAGAGTGAGTTCAATCTCTACTCCTGCACTGGAGGTTACCACGATGGTCTCACCACTCCGCCATTTCTCCGCCTCAATTTCCACTTCATCTCCCGTTTGCGGGACTGTGACAAGTCCGGCTCCGGATGGAATGATTGCTTTGAGCCTCGAAAGCGCCTCGAAGGAATCGGGAAGCAGGAAAGCGCGTTTGGAATGTTCACAGAAAATTTCGCGCCCCGGAAGCCAATCCTTCACCGCGACGACCATCGCTTTTCCGGGAGCATAAGGAGACTCGACACTTCGTTCGGCACCCCCTTTCGAGATCCGGGCGACGAGAGGGGGCAACGTTTCAGGCAGCTTAAAAAACTGTCCCGAAGATTCACAGCGAACGAGTTCCCCGGGATTCCACCGATCGCCACTCACCTCAATTTCAACACCCTCGGTATAAGGACTATCCACCACTCCGACAAACCCGGTACGTTTGTTTACCTCTCCCACCGCGCCTGGATACCTGGGAAGATTTTTCGGTAGTTTGAAGAGGCAATCGGTTTCCGGGCACCTCAATATTTCTCCAGGCTTCCACTCCTCTTTTGCCACCGAAACCGTTTTGCGGCTGTAGGGTGAACCGACCCGGTCAAAAACACACTCCTCGATTTCCGCTTCTTTGAGTTCCGGAAGATTCCCGAGAATCAGGAAACCATGTCCCTCACGTTCAACCCGAATTCCCGGCTCCCACTCATCGGGATGAAGTGGAATTTTTTTCCCGGTATAGGGATCGACAACCCACCCTGGTTTGCCGAGCAGATACTCGCTCACCCGAAGTGGCGGAAGGACAGAGGGCAGATAAAACTCCTGACCACCCGAACTCTGGATCAGCTGATCGGCCCGCCAGTCCTTGCCTGGAATTTTCTGCTCCCGATTGGAGAAGGGGTTGATAACAATACCCTCACTG
>JAGNMT010000609.1 GCA_017991025.1 Verrucomicrobiales bacterium | reverse complement strand
CCACTCACCGGCATGGCGTTCTGTAGGGCGGCCGCTCCGGCTGCCGCGATACCATCCTAACTAAGCCAACAAATCGCTCACAATTCTGGCCCCGGGATCCTGAATGAGCGATTGCGGGGTTCCATTACGCTTGAAGGTCAGTTCCTTTGGATCGAGTCCGAAAAGATGAAGCAGCGTCGCGTGATAATCGAAATGATTCACCACATTCTCCACGGCGTGGTGCCCGAATTCGTCAGTCGCGCCATAGGTATGACCAGCCTTGAAGCCGCCCCCGGCCATCCACATGCTGAAGCCGTAGGTATTGTGATCCCGCCCCACCGACTTCCGGTCCCCTCTCGCGGCACCGGCGCGATTCTGAATCACGGGAAGACGTCCCATCTCCCCGCCCCAATGCACCACGGTGCTATCAAGCAGTCCCCTTTGTTTTAAATCAATCACCAGCGCCGCCGCCGGCTTGTCGACATAACGACAGGCGGCCGGGAGTGTAGTCGTGATGCTAGTGTGATTGTCCCAGGTCTGGTTCCCGGTAAAAACGGAGACAAAACGCACCCCCCGCTCAACAAGCCGTCTCGCAATGAGACAACGGGTTCCGAAGTCCTCGGTTTCTTTCTCATCGATGCCGTACATCCTGCGAGTCGTCTCGCTTTCCTGCCCGATGTCGAGCGCTTCCTTTGCGGCGACCTGCATGCGGGCGGCGAGTTCAAAGCTCTGGATGCGGGCTTCGAGTTCGGTCTCACCGGGGCGAGCTTCGAGATGTCCTTTGTTCAAGCCGTTCACGAAATCGAGATAACGCGCCTGAGCGTTCCCTTTTAATGACATCGGAGGGTCGAGGTTGAGAATGCGCGGCTCCTTGGGCCGAATCACGGTACCCTGATAGACCGAAGGCAGCCAGCCGTTCGTGAAATTATCGACCCCCAGCACAGGAAGTCCGCGGGGGTCAGTGAGGGCGACGTAAGCTGGAAGATTCTGATTCTCCGACCCGAGCCCATAGGTCAGCCAGCTTCCGAGTGTCGGCCGCCCCGTGAGAATGGATCCATTGATAAGCGCGTTGATGGACTGGCCGTGATTATTCACCCCGGTGTGCATCGAGCGAATCATCGTGATCTCGTCGGCGATACCGGCCATGCCCGGAACGAGTTCACTGAAGTCCATGCCGGACTGACCGTGCTTGGCAAATTTCCAGGGGCAGCCCATGACCTCACGGCTCGCTCCGGCGGCATCATCGTACTTGATGTCACCGGGAAAATCCTTGCCATCCAGCCGGTTCAGTTCGGGTTTGGGATCAAACAGATCGATATGGCTCGGACCACCCTGCATGAACATGGAGATCATCGCCTTCGCCTGACCAAAACCCTGAGGAGGCTTCGGCAACATATCGTAATGACGGTGATCCGCGCCGGAGATCGCCGGATTGGCAAGAAGCCCCTGCTCTTTCATGAGCGTGGCAAGCGCGATGGCACCGATGCCATAGCTCTTTTCCAGAAAATTTCGACGGGTGTGCATCAGTCAATGTAAAGAAACTCGTTCGCGCTCACGAGCGCATGACTCAGTGCGGCGAGTCCGAGCAGTCGCGCCGGCGCGTTCCCGTCCGCGACAGGACCGGATACTTTTTCCAGCTTCGCCGGACTCACCGTGTAGTGGGCGGTCTGAAGCGTCACAAAATTCAACGCCGCCTCACGTTCTTCAGCGGACGAATGTCTCCCATAGACCAACCGCCACGCGAGATCGATCTGCGAAGTCGTATCCGCCGCTTCCTTCAAGAGGCGCTCCCCGAGATACTGGGCGAACTCACGCATTCCGAGGTTATTCATGAGAAGAAGACTCTGCGGGCTCACCGTCGTCACGGGACGCAGCTCACAATTCGCCGTGGTCATGTCCGGCGCATCGAAGGCGGCAAACATCTCGAGCGGACGGGAACGGCGAATCTGAACATAGATACTGCGCCGGAATTCCTCGCCATTCAGCGGGATGTATTTTCCAGTCTGACGTCCGGCCGTGTCCATCGTATCCACGCCAATGACGACCTGCCCCTCCTCCGTCAACATCACCGGCACGGGCTCACCATAGACTTTCGGGTCGAGCTTCCCCGAAACCGCGAGGAGTGCATCACGAAGCGTCTCGGCCTCAAGGCGGCGTTTGCTCTGCCGGCTCAGGAGACGATTGTCAGGATCGATCCGGTCCCTCGTTGCATCGCGCTGTGACTGTTGCCGCCAGGTGTGGCTGGTGAGAATAAGCCGGTGAAGATCCTTCATACTCCATCCCTTTTCCATGAAGTTCGCGGCGAGCCAGTCGAGCAGTTCGGGATGGCTGGGCTTCTCGCCGAGGTGTCCGAAGTCCGCCAGGGTCTTGACGAGGCCCGTGCCGAAATGATGCATCCAGACCC
Organism: Verrucomicrobiales bacterium; assembly: GCA_017991025.1. GTDB lineage: Bacteria > Verrucomicrobiota > Verrucomicrobiia > Verrucomicrobiales > DEV007 > Arctic95D-9. The sequence continues at coordinate 395 of JAGNMT010000609.1, read as the reverse complement.
GGTTGACCATGACCCGGGCGAGGAGAGGGTGCTCACCGTCCGTGAGCGTCTCAGCGAGAGCGAGCCGTCGGCCGGTCGTTGGAAGCTTGTCCGCCTTAACGGGAAGATCGGTCTTTCGCCATCCTGACAAAACACCCAGATCGGAGGGCTTCACTTCCTGCTTCGGTGACGCCGGATCCCCCCGGAAAAAGAGGAAAGTGGCCGGAATGGCCTCGGGTTTTACCGCCAGTTCGGCGAAAGCCTGGACAAACTCCTCCTTTGGCTTCGTCGCTCTCACCGCAGCCGCTTCATCGGTCATCTTCTTGAGCGTGTCGGCGTGCTTTGTCTTGTAGGTAGAATCGTAAAGATAGAGCGATCCAGCATTCAGCTTCTCGATGCTGGGATGCTGCTTCAGC
>JAGNMT010000080.1 GCA_017991025.1 Verrucomicrobiales bacterium | reverse complement strand
AGCGCGCCGGCGGCAAAGGGCTCAAATTACAATCCGGCGGCCGTATTTCCCGCACCCGGACCGAATGAGACTCCGCTTTCAAGAACCAACGATGTGATGGATGCCTTTTTGCGCGCTCCCAACGCGCAGGCAAGGTTGAAATACACCTTTCAGGGGGCGAGTCTTCAGGCGGCGATCGAGGACTATTATAAGAAGTGGCCCGATAAGCCGATCGAGCGCTATTCTCTCCAGCTCTTCCAAATGGAACAGTCCGCCGAACGAGGCGGACCTTACTGGGTTTACCTGGTTTCGACGAGCGACATGGATCAGGGATTTCCCCTCATTGTCCGGGTGGAAGAAGGCAATCTTAAAGTGGACTGGGAAATCTATTCTGAGTTCTACGACCGCCACTTTGTGAGGTATCGCGAACACAAGTTGCCGAGTCCTGCAAATTTCCGTGTCGTGATCGAGCGGGTCACTGACTACTACGGGAGTGATCTTAAAGATTTTAAGACCCTCAAGGACTATCAGGTCTATCAGGTCAATCCTCCCTATGGCGATCTCAACGAGTTCTCAGAGTATGCGTTTGTAAAAAAGGACTCCGAGCTGGCGAAAAAATTTGAGAAAGTCGTCGGGCTCGGTGATGAACCTTTGGCGGTCATCGTGACACTGGATGAAAAAGCATTTGAGCACGGAGTCAAACACTACGTCATCACCGATTACCTTACCGAGGGGTGGTTCCGCTGACCCGGTATGGAGAGTGAGATTGACCGTTTCATTCGCTTCCTTGCGGTAGAAAAGGGGCTTTCCTCAAACTACCAGCTTTCCGTCCGCCGGTCGCTGGAGGCTTTTGCGACCTGGCTGCAGGAGGTACACGGCGTTTCGGCACCGGGACAAGTCGACTTGTCGCATCTCACCACTTACCTTGCCCACCGCCGGCTGGGGGATCGTCTTGCCGCTTCGAGTCTGCGAGTGCAACTGATTGCGCTGAAGATCTTTTTCAGGCATCTCGCGGCGAAAGGGAAGGTGGCAACGGACGTCGCCGATCAGATCGATTCTCCGAAGCTCGAGAAGTATCTGCCCGAAACCCTTAACGAACCCGCCGTAAAACGTCTCCTTGAATCAATAGACGATACTCTCCCGCTGTCGCGTCGTGATCGTGCCATGCTGGAACTGATGTATGCGAGCGGGCTCCGCGTCTCGGAACTCACCGGGGCAAGACTGGAGAATCTCTCTCTTGAAGAAGGGGCGATTCGTGTCACCGGCAAAGGGAACAAGACCCGTATCGTGCCGGTGGGCTCGGCGGCCCGGGAAGCGATCGATCAGTACCTCGCCGGGGAGAGACCGAACCTGGTAAGTCGACACAGCGGAAGTGAAATTTTTCTTTCAAAGTGGGGAAAAAAGCTCACCACCTCGAGAATCTGGCAAATCGTGAAAGAACGCGCCCGGATGGCGGGGATTGAATCGAATGTTTATCCTCACCTCCTGAGGCATTCGTTCGCGACGCACCTTCTCGGGAACGGGGCCGATTTACGGGTGATCCAGGAGTTGCTGGGGCATGCCGACATTTCCACGACACAGATCTACACGCATGTCGATCAGAAACACCTTCGCGACGTTCACCGTAAGTTCCACCCGCGCGGGTGAGGTGAGGTGAGCAGCTCTCTTCAATCCTCGTCAGAACCTTTCCACCAGTCGGCGGAGCGTTCCCAGGGATCGAGTGATTCCCCCCGATCATCGTGGGAGGAGCTGTCATCGACGTAGAGAGCATTTCGCTTCTCTTCGGCGGCAATCTCTTCGAGAAGAATCTCAAGGTGATCAGGCTGTTCAGCATATTTCTTCTCGCGCCATACGAGGTAGCCGAAAAAAATCGAGATGCCGAGAACAACGCCGGCGATTAACCCGACCAGAAAGAGGGCTCCGGCGCTGTCGGCTGCCACTTGCGTTCCCTGCCCGAACCCGAAATCCGACATCGCGCTGTTATTCATACGGACGAGCCCGTCAATCGCCATAAGAGCGAGAACAAAAGCGCCAACGGTCAGGGCCAGTCGATTCCAGGGCAATTTCATCGTGTAGGTGGAGAGGATTCGCAACTTTGCGATCCACTCCCGCACACTATATCAAAACTGTTTCGAGGCTCAACGTTAAAATCAAAAAATTATAATATTTATGCAATTGTCTCAGGATTGAGAACAACTGGTTCGGCAGCCAGCATCAAAATAGAGGGACCGGGATACCGGCCATTACTTCTGACAGGCACCGCAACGGCCGAAGAATTCGAGTTCGTGTTCGAGATCGGCAAAGCCGCTTTCCTCGGCTATTTGCTTTTCGAGGTGCTCCACGGGGCAGGCGATATCGAGCACTTCGACAGACCCGCAGTCGCGGCAGATGAGGTAATCCTGATGGTGATTCTCCCGCAGGCAGTAATGGGCGGCGCGGCTGTGAAAACCGATGCGGCGGACGATGCGACGTTCCTCAAGCCGACTCACGAGCCGGTAGATGGTGGCCGGATCGCAGGAAACGTCGAACGACGAACTCGCTGCGATCTGTTGCAGCGTCATGGGCTGATCGGCAGAGGAAAGCGCTTTGAGGCAGGCCTCAAGGGCAGCGGTCCTTCGTAATCCGGAAGCCGAGCATTCCGCCAGCAGGGCTTTGATCGTTGTCGCTTCGCCGCTCATAAAATGGGCCCCAGTCTAGAGCGGTTGCAAGAAAACTGCAATCTTCCTTCGGGTGTAACTCAAATTGCCGTTCATTCAACAGGGTTGAAGGGAGGAACCGACCCTCTTTAATCGATTGATTCGCTCAATAAACGTCGCGCTGGTAGCGTTTCGACTTCCTGAGTACTTCGAGGTAAGCCTTCGCCTCTTCCGGTGTTCTGCCGCCGTGTTGAGCGATGATGTCCATCAGAGCCTGCTGCACATCTTTAGCCATCTTCGTTGCGTCTCCGCAGACGTAGAGATGGGCTCCGGCTTCGAGCCACTGGTAGATTTCGGATCCCCGCTCGAGGAGGCGGTGCTGGACGTAGATTTTCTCTTTCTGATCGCGCGAGAAAGCAAGGCTGAGATCGCTCAGGGTGCCGTCTTCGAGATAATCGAGCCACTCCAACTGATACAGAAAATCGTAGGAGAAATGCTGGTCGCCGAAGAAGAGCCAGTTCTTTCCTTTGGCCCCGCGAGCGGAACGTTCTTCGATGAAGGCGCGGAAGGGAGCAATCCCGGTACCCGGGCCGACCATGATGACAGGGGTTTCGTCGCTCTCGGGGAGACGGAAATTGTTGTTGTGGTGGAAGTAGATCCGAACTTTGTCACCCACCGCGAGGTTGTCGGCGACGTAACACGAAGCCACGCCGGTGCGATCACGCCCGTGGGTGTGGTAACGCACTGCCGCGATCGTGAGATGGACCTCATCTTCATGCTTCTTAATACTTGAGGCGATCGAGTAGAGTCGGGGAGCCAATTTCCGGAGAACCCCGGTGAAGCTCTCAGGAGTCCACTTTTTGCATGGATAGGCCTCAAGCAGGTCAATGAGTTGGCGGCCATCGACCCAGGACTTAAGAGTGGCGCGACCTTCTTCATCCAGCAGCTTCTGGAGATCGGTGTTGGCGGCGACGGCGTTATACTTATCAACGATGGCAGGTTGGAGAGTAGTGATGTCAAAGTCGTGGCGGAGGGCCTCGATGAGCGTGGTCTCACCGAGTTTTGCGTTGGCGCTGAGTCCTGTTGCCGCGAGTACCTCGTCAATCATCGAGGCGCGGTTTTCGGGACAAATTCCAAGGGCGTCACCGGGCTCGTAGGTTAGACCCGAGCCTTCGAGGGAAAGCTCGACGTGGAGCACTTCCTTTGATGATCCGGTTCCGTTCAAGAGGATTTTACCGAGGACTTCCGAGGAATAGGGATTCGTCTTGTCGTAGACTCCGTGCGACCCCGCCGTGTGAGAGGACGGCGCTGCCGGAATCGAGGGCAATTCCGAAACGGTTCCAGGGAAGGCCTTGAGCGCGGCTGCCAGCCAGACGTCGAAAGTCGCCTGATAATCCACATCGCAGTCGACGCGATCGTGGACACGGGTTCCCCCGAGTTGGGCGAGACGGGCGTCAAAGTCTTTGCCCATTTTGCAGAAGTGCTCATAGCTCGTGTCGCCGAGACCGCAGACGGAATATTTCACGTTCGGGAGCTGCGGCATGCCTTCAGCCATGAAGGTCTCGTAGTAGCTGACGGCCCCATCCGGCGGGTCGCCCTCCCCCCAGGTGCTCACGATGACGAGCAGGTTTTCCGCTTTAGCGAGAGCGGCGGGTTTCGCTTCGCTCATGCTGGCGATGGTGACTTTGAAGTCCATCTTCTCCGCCGTCTTGGCGATGATCCCGGCGAGTTTTTCGGAGTTACCCGATTCGGTGCCGTAAAGAACGGTGAGTTTGCGTTTCGCAGCGGAGGGAATCGTCGGGGGTAGAGCGGCACTGGCGATTCCGGCGAGGCCTGAGAAAAAGCCGGAAAGCCATAATGCCTGATCGCGGTCAAGATTGGTTGCAAGCTGGTTGGCAAGCTGTTGTTGTTCGGGACGCAGAGGAGAGGTCATTGGGAGCTGTTTAGCGGTTGGCGTTTTAGCTATTTAGCTGGTTGGGGAGCGAGTGGAAATGATTTTTAGAGGCTAAATAGCAAAAGAGCTAATAGCTAAACAGCTAAATTCAGTTCCTTGTGAAAGTCGCGGCCATTCTCGGTCGCTTTCACGTAGCCGGCACGGATCGTGAAGTCTCCAAAGCGCTCACCCTCTTCCCGGTTCTTCGCATAGTCCTGAATGAGTGGCTTGAGAACCTTTGCCGCATCCGTGCCCGCGATAGAGGACGCGTAGAGTTTGTTGAGCCGTTGGCCGGCGTGGCCTCCACCGAGATAGAGATTGTATTTCCCGGGCGCTTTGCCAACAAAACCGATCTCGGCGATGTAGGGGCGGGCGCATCCGTTCGGGCATCCCGTCATGCGGATCGTGATCGCATCATGGCGGAGTCCGGCTTCTTCAAGGACGACGTCGATCTCGGTGATGAGATCCGGGAGGTAACGCTGCGACTCGGCGAGGGCGAGGCCGCAAGTCGGCAGGGCAACGCAGGCCATTGAGTTCAGTCGGAGAGCCGAGCGCTCGTGGGCATCGAACATCTTAAACTTCTCGAGCAGGTCGGAGACGGCCTTCTTTTGTTTCGGCGTGATGTTCGCGATGATGAGATTCTGATTCGCAGTGAGCCGGAAATCGCCGGTGTGGATTTTCGCAATCTCGCGAAGTCCGCTCAGCAGCGCGTAGGCGTCGGTGTCATAGACGCGGCCGTTCTCCACAAAGAGGGTGAAGTGCCAGTTGCCTTTGTGATCTTCGATCCAGCCGAATCGGTCGCCATTGTCCTCAAAGTGGAATTCGCGGGGAGCGCCGAGCGGGTATCCGATGAGTTTTTCGACCTCAGCCCGGAAAGCAACGAGGCCCATCGTTTCGATCGTATATTTGAGTCGGGCATTGGCGCGGACCTCGCGATTGCCGTGGTCTCGCTGCACACGCACCACAGCTTCGGCGACGGTCACGGCCTGCTCAGGGGTGCAGAAGCCGAGGACATCGGCAAGACGGGGAAATGTCTCCTCGTTTCCGTGAGTCATGCCCATGCCGCCACCCACGGTGACGTTGTAGCCGACGATTTTGTCCTTTTCGATGATGGCGATGTAGCCGAGATCATGGGCGTAGATATCGACGTCGTTGCTCGGCGGCACGGCGATCACCGTTTTAAATTTCCTCGGCAGGTAGTGTTTGCCGTAGATGGGCTCCTCGGGATCGGCACCAGCGGCGCTGTCCGTATCGTCGATCTTCGGCGGATCGTAGGTTACCTGCACTTTTTCGCCAGAGCCGTCGTCGAGCCAGATCTCGTGGTAGGCGCTCGTGCGGGGACTGAGGTGATTTGAGATCTCGGTCGCGAGTTTGAGGACGTCGCCGTGCACTTTTGACTGGTAGGGATTCGGGTTGCACATCACGTTCCGGTTCACATCGCCGCAGGCGGCGAGTGTATCGAAAAGAGACTGATTGATTTCAGCGACGGTCTTTTTGAGGTTGCTCTTGATGACCCCGTGAAACTGGAAGGCCTGGCGGGTGGTGAGCTTGAGGGCACCGTTGGCGTGTTCCTGCGCGATGCGGTCCATCTCGAGCCACTGCGTCGGGGTGGAAACGCCGCCGGGAACACGGACACGGATCATGAACGAGTAGGCCGGTTCCAGCTTCTTGCCCCGCCGCTCTTTGCGGATATCGCGGTCGTCCTGCTGGTAAATACCGTGGAACTTCGTGAGTTGCTGATCGTCCTTTGAAAGAGATCCTGTCGTCGCGTTGGCCAACCCTTCCAGGATGGTGCCGCGCAGGTAATTGCTCGCATCTTTGATGCCTTCGTTTGCTGATTTGGCCATGGGTCTCGGGGGTGTGAGAGGGAAAGTGGAGGAATATTTTAAAGTTGCGTGGTTTACTAATGTATTGTATTGGCTTTTTGGCAAGCGATTTTTCCAATGCGACTCCCCTTAAAGACAGAATATGCCTGCCAGGTTTTGGCTCAATTGGCCAGCACCTATGCGACCGGGGAGGTGCGTCAGGTCGAAGAGCTCGCGATGGCGGAAGGGCTCTCCCCGAATTATCTCGTTCAAATCCTGACGACATTGCGTCAGGCGGGCCTCGTCATGAGCCGCCGGGGAAAAAACGGAGGGTATTTGCTCGCACGTCATCCGGGGGATATCACGCTTGCTGAGATCGCGACGGCGATGGAGGGCGGTTCCTTGATCGAGAGCAGTCCCGGCAACGGGGGGAAATCCGCTGAAATGGTTCACGCGGTCTGGGTTCGGGTCAACGAAGCGATGATGCGGAGCTGCGGCGAGATCACCCTGACAGAGTTGATCCCGCCCTTTACGCCTCAGGACGGAGCGGACTGGGTGATTTGAAGGCCGGTTTAGTTCTTCGCGGTGTAGTCAAAGACATACACCTTCTCCAGGAGCGGTTTCACGAGTTTCTTGAATTCCTCATGCGCAGGGTGGGGCAGGTAGACTTCGAGACCGGCCTTGTCCTTGAAGCTCACGAGGAAGGTATGGGTAAAACCGTCATTGAGCGGCTCGATATTTTCAGTCCCGCCCCATTCAATGGCGGTGATAGTGTCGATCTTGCTTTTGAGGGCCATGAAGGCGGTGACGACTTCCGTTTTCTTCTCCTCGGTGGTTCCCTCTTTGAACTGAAAGGAAACCACGTGGCGGAAAGGACCTCCCTGCTCCGCTGAGGAGAGAGAGGGGAGTTGGGTAGTAGCGAGCGAAAGAACGGTGATGAAGAGATGAATGAGTTTCATGAGGAAACCCTTTGCGAAATTGGCCGAACTGTCGATCATAAAAATCACATATGAGCAATTGGGAAACTTTCCAGAAATCCGTCCTTCGATATCCTGAACTCGGCTTTGTCCTCGACACGAGCCGGATGGACGCCCCGGCTGAGTGGTCCGCCGACTTGCAGAGGCAAATTGCGAGAGCCTTCCGAGACATGGTCGCGACGGAGGCCGGCGAGATTGTCAATCCGGATGAGGGCCGTGCCGTCGGTCACTATTGGTTGAGAAATCCCTCGCTCGCTCCCGAGGCGGAGGGGAACTGGATAAGAGCGGTCAGGGAACAGGTCGAAGTCTTTGCCGGAAAGGTCCTGAGAGGGGAGATCAAGGCGCCGAATGATCACACCTTTCGTCATGTTTTACTGATCGGCATTGGAGGCTCGGCTCTCGGCCCGCAACTCGTTTCGAAGGCGCTCCTACCCCCGAACGCCCCCCTCAGCATCCATTTTCTGGATAACACGGACCCCGGCGGCATGGACGATGTCTTCGCACAAATCGGCGACGGTCTGGCGGAGACGCTGGTGATTGTGATTTCTAAGTCCGGCGGTACAGCCGAGACTCGCAACGGCATGCTCGAGGCGGAAGCGGCGTTTCAGGCTCGCGGGCTCGATTTTGCCAAACAGAGTGTGGCCGTCACCGGCGAGGGAAGCTCGCTCGATAAACACGCGATAGCCAAAGGCTGGATCGCCCGTTTTCCTATGTCCGACTGGATTGGAGGGCGTACTTCAATCATGAGTGCAGTGGGTCTCCTCCCTTCCGCTCTTCTCGGTCTTGATATTGATTCCTTTCTCGCCGGAGCGGCCGCGATGGATGAAAAAACCCGTGTCTCCGATGCTTCGACGAATGCCTCGATGCTGCTCGCCCTGATGTGGTACCACGCGGGAGACGGGCAGGGGAAAAAAGACATGGTCATCCTGCCCTATAACGACCGGCTTGACCTCATGAGCAAATACCTACAGCAGCTCGTGATGGAGTCCATCGGGAAAGCGCTCGACCTTGATGGCAAGCAGGTCAATCAGGGCATAGCCGTCTACGGCAACAAGGGGTCGACCGATCAGCATGCCTACGTGCAGCAATTGCGCGACGGGCTCCCGAACTTCTTCGCGACCTTTATCGAAGTTCGTCGTTCTCGAAAGGGGGGATCCATGTTTGTCGATGCAGAGGGCTCCACGACCGCAGATTATTTACAGGGATTCCTCCGCGGCACCCGCAGTGCGCTCTACGGAAACGGGCGCCCGTCGATCACGATCTCACTTGATGAATTGACCCCCTTCTCGCTCGGCCTCCTCATCGGTCTTTACGAACGGGCCGTCTCATTTTATGCCAGCCTCATCAACGTCAATGCCTATCACCAGCCCGGGGTGGAGGCAGGGAAAAAAGCGGCGGGAGCGTTCCTCGATCTGCTGTCGAAAGTGAAGAAGCACCTCGCCGAGACCGGTTCCGGGGGAGTGAGGGCGAAGGCAATGGCTTCGAACGTGGGCGAGAGTGACATTGAGGAAGTCTATCATTGCCTGAATCACCTGGCTGCGACCGGGTTCTGCACCCGGAAAGAGGGTGACGGACCGGCTTCGGACGAGTTCTATTGCTGAGTGGCACAGACTAAACACGCTTTGAGAAGATATCGTGCAGATACATGCTGTGGGGGAATACAAAAATATGAATGAACAGCCAGGAAATAGAGAAAATTCTTGCCGGCCATTTCAGGATGGGAAACTGCAAAACAAACAGGCATCCTATTAGTAACATTGCCGGATCGGAAAGGAGACGATTGCTCCAGTGTTCAACCCCGTAGAACCAGAGCGCCACCGCGTTACCTGCCATTCCCGTTTCCAGATAATGCTCAACGCTTTCCCACAAATAAGCCAGCAGCATCAGGGCGGTAAAAAAAACGATCCTTCTGTTCCGGTCGTTCTCTAGAAATTTGTCGGAATAATACTTTAGAAATCCGCTGATCGAAGCGCCTGATACGATGTGTTCAATGGTCCAAATGTCCAAGAGAGCAAGATCCTTGTAGCCCCAGAGTATCATGGCGGTAGGGAAGTCGTTTTCCTGTTAGAGACTCTAATTCGATTCGGTGGCTTGTTTTCCATCACTCGACCTCCAGTGGAAAGCTGGAACTATGGCTGTTGAATTCCGGTGCATAGAGGCACTGGATCTCGGCGATGCCACTTTCGTAACGACCTCGCAGTTGCACGCGGGCGCTGGTTTCGAAGACGTAGACGCCCTTGGGCAGATATTCAATAAAGAAATGGCTCGCCGTGTCACGGGTCGATTCATAGTAGGAGAGGCCATCCTGAAAACGATAGCCGCTCAATACATTGAGCGGCTCGGTTCCGCTGCCGCGCTGGTCCTTGAGGTGGACAAATTCGAGGTCCCGATCCGTGCGCAGTTCGACCCGCGTCACGACCTCTCCGCCGGGCTTCAATTTTTCGCCGGGAGCGAGCGGTTTTAGCTCGGGGCCCGCCTTGCCGGCTATCTTGGTGAAAAGCGTCTTCTTCAGGGTCAGCGGCGTGCCCTCATGGGGAGTTACCTTGGCGATGTCCTCCAAATACTGCCAATGCAGACTGCCCCACGAAACTCCGGAATCTGTTTTGGTCAGTTTTACGGTGCCCATCGCCGGCTGGACCTCGGCGGCGGAGTAACGCTTTTCGTAAAATCCGGTGCCTCCTTCGACCTTCCCCGGCTCCACGGTTTTGCCGCCCAGGGAAAGGGTCACGAGCGCATCGGAGCCCAACAGATCACTGCCCCCGAGGAGGAGCGCGTAAATGGCGTCGGCGGTCGATTTGGTGCTGGGCCAGGCCTGGATTTGGCGCTGTTTCAGCAGCCATACCCGACAGTCGTCGGCTGTTTTCGGATCGCCGGCGACTTCGCGGAAAACCTCGATCATCATCGCCTGAGTCTCAATGGGGGCGCGATCCCACGAGAAATGTTGCTC
>JAGNMT010000608.1 GCA_017991025.1 Verrucomicrobiales bacterium | reverse complement strand
CCGCAGGGAAAGTCAAGTGATCGTCTTCGCTCCCGGGCACAACGGATGGAGGGGGAACGACCGGCCATCGCCATGAAGGAGCGTTTGGGGACATTGCCGGTCAACCAGCCTGACACAAACAGGCGGCTATACGAGCCAGTCAGCCAGATGGATTCGGAGGTCGGGGAAGACGATGCTGTTGCAGATTTCGTTCGCCGGGATAACGACATGTTCCAGATAACCACCGGGCTCGGGTGCACGGAACCGCTCAGGGTCATCCAGAATGGTGAGCATGGTGCCGAAGATAAGGGCAATCGGCCGATTTGGCTACCTAGCAGCGTGCGGCGTGATCGTCCAGACCGGCTCCGCCCCCCTCTCCCTTACCCCCCAATCGCAGGCGGCATCCGCGGTATCTCCCTTTCCGCTTCAAGAGCGGGGAGAAATCCGGAACCGGTTGGCATCATGATCACTTCGGCACTGCCGGCGAGAATTTCCTGAGTCTCAAGAACACTGAAAAGAGTATCCACCACCTCGGGGTCCTCGCTAATGCCCCGAAGCGCCTCACCGACGAGCCTGGGCCGGACCGCGTGGGCCTTCGCAAACTCAATTGACGCCTCACGCTCCGCCCGCGATTTGATAATATCGACCTGGTTATCCCCCGCCTGACGAATCGCGGAGGTCACTTGCCGGAGACGGTTGACGACTTTTTGCTCGATCTGATGAATCATGCCCTGGTCGCGGAAGTGCACCTTACGGATGTATACCGACCCGAGTGAATAACCCCAGCTCTCGGACTTCGGCGAGACTTCGCTGCGGACCTCGCGACTCATCTGGTGGCGGTTTTGCATCATGCTGTTCAACGGCATGTTGCTGAGGCTGCGCACCGTCGTGTTCGTGACATTGGCCTGAAGGGACCCTTCGGGATCGGTGTTTTCGAACAAATAAGCGACGGGATCACTGACCCGCATCTCGTACCAAACTCCGAGACCGACCGGGGTTCCTTCTTCGGAGTTCACGGGACGACTGCGGAGATATCGCTGGTCGAGCCGCATATCGAGGGTGTGGACTTTCCCGAAAAATGGCACAAGCAGGACGCCGGGCCCGATCGAAAAAGGAACGATATGAAGGCCTGGCTCATCGAGCACGCCGATAACCTTACCGAAAAGTACAAAGACCTTGCAACGGCATTCGTTAATAGTCGTAAACCAGCAGAGGTACTTGAGAATTCCGAGGATAATCGGAAGACCGATAAGAAGAATAAAGAAGGTCGCGATGGCGGTGGTGAGGAAGGTCATGAGGAGAGCGAAGGGTTGTCGGAGATGACGCGGCGGGCACGGCGGAACAGCTGCAGCTTCACATTGCGAAGGTAGGACTTCAGAGAACCGGAGCCGCCATTCTGCTTCAGGGCGCGCAACTCGCTGGCGACTCGCAGGAGAGGCTCGACCTCGGCCTGGACCCGCATTGTCTGGATCTCGACAGCCCGCTTTGACTGTTCGATTTTTTGATCCGCCTCGGCCTGGGCGAGACTGACATCGGCGGAGACTTCATTATGCGCCGTATTGATCGCCGCCAGCGCCGAGTCGATATCTGTCGGCGGATCGATCCCGGTGATGAGCGACGCATCGAGCTCGATCCCATAGCGGGCGGCCGAGCTGAGACACTCTGTATTCATCTGCTCATTGAGCTCGTTGAGATTTTTCCGCAGATCGTTGATGGAAATGCCCTCCAGTTGCGGTGAATCCCCGTCGAGGATGGATTCATCGATCTCCTCCATCGAAATGACCTGATCGCCCGGTGCCTGAAAGTTCGCGATCCGCTCCCGCAGGATGGAGACAAAATACCCCATGATATGAGCGACCGGGTGTTTGACCCCGAAAATGTAGGCATAGAGATTCTTCTCCGAAACCTTGAAGCGCAACTGCCCGGTCACCCCGATGTTGAGCTGATCTTTCGAGACGGCCTCAAGCACGGTCCAATTCTGATTCACCGTCGCGTCTTCCGGGTCATAGGCGATGCTGGCGGTTTCGATCGCAACGCTCACCTTGTGCACCTTCTGCCAGGGCATTTTCACATAGGGCCCGCCGGGGCCGATGACGCGCATCTGGGGGTAGACGTAGCGGGTCTTGTGATCGTCGCTGAGGTGATCCGCAATCGGCAGATCCAGCGTGGTTTTACCCTTCAAACGCTGGACACGCCCGAGAGTGGTGATAACCGCCCTTTCGTTTTGCTCCACTGTAAAAAAGCCCGTGAGAACACAGCGAATGATGAACCAGGCGACCGCACCGAAGAAAATCCCGAGGGTGAAACTCATAATGAACAAAGACTGCACGATGAGTCGTCTGAATCCAAGCAAAATTTGCGTCACTTTTTCGGGACCGTAAGCCGGTAGAAGGAGGAGTCAGCTCGCAACTCTCGTGAAAGAATGAAATCCTCCGACTCTGGGCGAAACATTGAAACAGGGCTTGATAAGCCTTAATTTCATATTAAAATTATATTTAATATGAAAATTTCATGTGAAATCCTGCTCGTAATCGCTGTTGTCGGCTTTGGTTTCACGACTAAAGCCGATGCACAGTTCACCGAGGAGGAACTTGCTGAGACGATCGCTTACGATACGGGATATCCCCCTGAAGGCTATGCAGCCTATGTCGCGTCCCTGGTCAAGACGCTTGCCAAACTCTCCCCGGGACAAATCGAAAAAGTGTTCAAGGGAAAGCGTCCCAAACGAAGAGGCAATTCCGGAAAAGCTTTCCCCCCTCAGCCCGGCGCGCCGACCGGCAACGGGAGCAGTGATACAAGTCCTAAAGGCAAGGGGCCACCATAGAACATTAAG
>JAGNMT010000079.1 GCA_017991025.1 Verrucomicrobiales bacterium | reverse complement strand
CGAGAGTTTCGAACTAAGGAGCGCTCCAACGGCCGTCATGAGGAGGAAAACCGTCTCGTAGCCGAAGGAAGGTTTAGTCCCCGACCAGTAGCCGTTCGCGGTGACCCTCTCCATCCCGACGAAGAGTGAGGCAAACCATCCCGAGAACTTCGAAATTTCCGTCGACATGCCGATGGGTTTGTTGACGACGAGGAATGCGAGCCAACTAAGGACGCCGATGCCCACACCCACCGCATAGGGATTCCATGATTTTCTCTTTAGCAGGGACGAAGAGCCGGTTTGACAGCACGGGGATGATTCCATGGCGAAATAGTATTCGTTTATAGCTATATAGTCAATTTAATTTCTTTTCTCCGGTTTTGAATTAGCTTGTCTGCATTGAATGAGTTCTGCTCTCCTCCCTCAAGAAATGGCCGAAAAACCTCCCTTGGACCGTCAGTCGCTAGACCGGATCGCCTCCTTTTTTAAAGTCTTTGCCGAACCGACCCGCCTCGCCATTCTCCATGTACTGCGGAGGGGCCCGGCGTCGGTGAATGACATCGTCGCCACCCTCTCGACGTCACAGGCCAACGTCTCGAAGCAGCTGAAAACGCTCCATGACGCCGATCTTCTGCAACGTGAGCAGCGCGGGACCCAGGTGATTTATTCGATCAGCGAGCCCCTCGTCTTCGAGCTTTGCGAACTCGTCTGCTCGAAATTGAATCGCCGGGCCAAGGCGGAGAGTTCCATGATCTACGAGATCTGAGAGAGTTAGCAGGGATTTCCTTCATCGAGATCGCCTATCACTTTCTAGAATCGATAAGGAAGAACTTATTTCCTGAGTAAATAAGCTTCTTGTTTGAAACGCTCGATCTTTTCGTTTGTCCGCTTGGCGGTCGTGAGACGGTTCAACGATCGTCCGGCTGTTGCGCCGCGCCACCGCCTGTCAGTCAGGCAAGGGGAGCGCCCGATTCGACGATGCTTCGGTTGACGTAGCCCCCGGACCGCGATTCATTGCAGGCCATGCCTGATCGACAACTCTCTGCCAAACTTTTCAAGGCCGCCAAGGAAGTGATTCCCGGTGGTGTTAACTCGCCGGTCCGTGCTTTTCGCAACGTGGACGGGGATCCCTTCTTCGTCCAGCGTGCCCGCGGCTGCCGTATCTGGGATGTCGACGGCAATGAAATGATCGACTACGTCGGCACCTGGGGCCCTGCGATCCTCGGTCATGCTCCGTCGGCAGTGATCGAGGCCGTGCATCAGGCGTCGAAGGAAGGGCTCAGCTTCGGGATTCCGAATCGACACGAAGTCGAGATGGCCCGCATGATTTGTAACTATGTGCCGTCGGTGGAAAAAGTGCGCATGGTGAACAGCGGCACCGAGGCGACAATGAGTGCGATTCGCCTCGCCCGAGGTTACACCGGTCGCGACAAGATCGTGAAGTTCGAAGGCTGTTACCACGGTCATGTTGATTCCCTGCTAGTCGCGGCGGGGAGCGGGGCGCTCACCTTCGGCCAGCCCGACAGCGCGGGGGTTCCGGCGGATCTCGCGAGACTCACGATCGCGGTTCCTTTCAACCGCCCCGAGTTGATCGAGGAGGTCTTCGCGAAGCATGGGCACGAGATCGCGGCTCTCATCCTTGAGCCTATCCCGGCCAACGCGGGCCTGATTTTCCCAAAAGAGGGATTTCTGCAACTCCTCCGGGACCTCACGACAAAGCACGGCACGGTGCTGATTTTTGACGAAGTCATGACCGGTTTTCGCCTCGCCCGGGGCGGCGTCCAGGAGCGGGTCGGGATCACCCCGGACCTCACCGCGATGGGAAAAGTGATCGGAGGGGGACTTCCGGTCGGGGCTTTTGGCGGGAAGGCCGTGATCATGGACATGCTCGCACCCGATGGACCGGTCTATCAGGCGGGCACTCTTTCGGGAAACCCCCTCGCGCTCGCGGCTGGGATCACTCAACTGAAGGAAATGGAGCGACTCAATGGATGGGACCGTCTCGAGGAGCTCGGGCAGCTTTTTGAAGACGGTGTTCGCGAGACCTTACGCGAGCTCGGACGCGACCTCACCCTGAACCGAATCGGGTCCATGTTCTGCCTTTTCTTCACCGAAGAGGCCATTAACAACGTTGATGATGTCAAAAAATCCGATTTCGAGGCCTTTCGGAAGTTTTTCTGGGCGGCGCTGGATCGGGGGGTGTATTTCGCACCGTCCCAGTATGAAGCAGGATTTATTTCCCTTTCCCACGGCCCCGGCGACATCGAAAAGACGACCGAGGTAACGAAAGAGGCCTTAAAAATAGCGCTGGCGTGACGATTTGATCGCGGCGAACCTCCGTTCTCCTGTTTTTGACGGGGTGACGAGTTGGCAACAGTCTTCGGCGTCTCCTTCGATTGAGTTCGGATCCAAACTGGAACAGGTGAGAAAAAGTATATTGCAGTCCGTAGAATGAGTGACGAGGACAAACCCCTGGAATTTTCCGCCCGCGACCTGATGCCCGACTGGGCACAGGATTCAAAGTCATCCCCTGACAAGACCGTTGCGAAACGCTACGAGAATGAAGAGGGCGAAAGAGAGCGGCGCGGCGGCGGCGGACGGGGGGATGACAGACGCGGCGGCGGCGGCTTCGGGGGTCGTGGCGGCACGGGCGGCGGCGGGGATCGCCGTGGTGGCGGTGGACGCGACGAGCGACGCGGACCGCGCCCGGAAGGCCGCGGCAATGATCGGGGAGGAGATCGACGGGGTGGGGATCGTGGCGGAGACCGCCGGGGCGGGCCAGATCGCGATTTCCGGGATCGTCCTCGTGAAGAGATGCCCGCAGCCGGTATCACTGCCGTCATCGAACCCTCAAAACCGGCCATTGAGGGCCTGACGAAACACATCAAAGAAACGCTCCGAGCCTTCCCCATGGCTGACCTGGCAAAAATGATCCTGAACGGGCGTGAGCGCTATCAGGTGCGTTTTAAGGCTCAGGATACGCAAAGACTTTATCGCTGTCCTGCCGATGGTTCGGTCTGGCTGAGCCGTGAGGAGGCGATCTCTCATCTCCTCAATAGCCCTGCGATTGAGCAATTTTACGTGGCCGAAGACGTCGTTATCGACGCTCCCTCGGGGAATTTCAGCGTCGTCGCGGTGTGTGGTCTCAGTGGCACGATCCTTGGGCCGCCGAATCATCACGAATACCAGCGCAACATCGCTCGTCTCCATCAGGAGCGCTTTTCGGACATGTCGCTCGAGCGTTTCAAATCCCGCATCCGCATGGAGAGCGGCGAAGAAGCCATCGAACGCTGGAAAGAGCAGGTGAGCCGCGCCCGGCATTATCGTCTGAAATCCGATGTGGTCGTTGTCGAAGTAGCTACTGCGGAGGCCCCCGCGCCGGAAGCGGAGATCGTTGAGGAAGCTCCGTCTGATGCGGAGATCGTTGACGCTGCCGCTGCCGAAGAGGGCATTGCTGCGGAAGAGGTGATGGAAGATATGCCTATTGAGGGGGGCACGGACGAGGGAGCCAACTCTTCCGAAGAGGTAGCGGACGAAGCGGAGGTCGATGATGTCTCTGACGAAACACCCGCGGCGGAGGCAAAACCGGAGGGACTCATTCTCAAGTCCGCCGAAGAACTCGCCCGCCATTTCCGGCTTAATTACGCCGACAAAGCGGTCCGTGAATCGAAAGAGGCCGTCGTCACCGGCAACATTCCCGGACGCCTGCTTTCGAGCGGACTGCTCTCCCATCTGCGGCAGGAGAGCGACCGTCTCCGCCGGGGGTTCCCGCTCGACCTGATCCAGACGCTTTGTCGTGACCTTGAGAAGAAAGGGTTAAAATTCTTCAAACGGGGCAAGAAATCACTCCATGTCTCTGCCGTTCGTCCAAAGGAACTCGATCCCGCCGTCAATCTGACGGAGCAGATCCAGCAGATCGTTGACTTCGTGATCGCCACCCCGCGGATCACTGTCGCCGGGATGCTCGAAGCGCTTGTACCCGATTTCAAAAGGCCCGGCAAGAAAGCCGAGGGCGAGGAGACTGAGATTGCGGTTGAATTGTCTGAGGAGTCCAAAACCGTTCTCAAAAACCTGCGCTGGCTTACCTCCGAAGGCTACGTTCTGGAGTTTCCTGATACGAGTCTCGCGATCGGCCGCCTTCCTCAGAAGGAAGGAGCTGACAAAGCCGCGCCGGTGAAGAAGAAGGAAGTGCCGAAAAAGAAAAAGGCCGCTCCGGGAGTCGCGGAATCATCAACAGAGATAGTGGCCGCGTCAGCGGTAGCTCCGGCAGTGGTCGAGTCCGTCACCACTCCCTCTGCAGGCGAAGACGTCGATACCACCGATCCTCTCGTCGCGGTTGATGCTCCCGATGAAGATCCCTACGACATTGACGATCTTCCCGAGAGTGTGAATCCGGTAGAGACGTTTTGACTTGGTTGACTCATTTCCAGCGATGGCTGGGAATTCATCGACAGGGAGACGCCTCACTGTAGGAAAGTCCGAAGAAAAGGGCTGAGCCGGGGCGACTCTGAATCAATTCAGAAAGCCACTTCGAGATATTTCTCACGACAGTGGACAATGGCATCGAGCATGTGCTCGGCCTCGCGCCGAAGTTCGGGGTCGAGACTGCCTGCCGCGTTGTTGTGTCGTTTGTATAGCACCGCCAGGCGACGCCGTATTTCATCGCGATCCATGCCCGGGGTGATACCGCATAGGCCTTCGGGTGACATTCTCTCAAAAATGCCGCCGACCCGCGCGGGAGTGGCTTTTGAATCATCCTGACCGGCGATCCATCGGAAGAGCTTCTTGATCATATGTTTGGCTGGTTCAGGCAATTTTAACCTGTTTCAGGTAGGCTGTTTTACGGACAATATCGGATTCCTTTAGAACGCCGACACCCTCGTATTCAATATCAACGTCCTTCTTCAAGCCGGATTCTTCGTCATAGACATGCGCCCTAACCCGCTGGCTTTCGTCATAGCTGTAAGTCACGGTTACCTGGCAGCCGGCGGCCCGTCCGGGAGGGACTCGGAGATTGATTTTCCCGACGATATCGACATAGCGGGGATCGAGATCTTCACCCTGGGTGATCTCAACTTCGATGAGTTCCTCGTTGTCTTCCGAGGTCATGTAGGTCTGAGACATGGAGCACGGGATCGGTGTATTCTTTGGAATGACGATCGAGTTCTGCACTCTCGCGACACCGGTTTGTGCATCTTCGATGATAGCAAGCGTCCCGTAGCTGTGATTGCAAACTTCCGAAACACGGCGGGCACGCTGGGCAAAGAGAGCGGCCCCCAGGGCGACGCACTCATCAACATTACCGCAGGAAACCGGCGTTTTGCCGAACTGCCTTGTGAGCAGTTCCTGCACTTTCGGGATACGCGTGCTGCCACCGACAAGAACGACATGATCAATATCACCTGGCGTCAGTCCGAGTGAATCGAGCGCCTGCTCGAGCAGCATGATGGTGCGTGTGAGGAGTCGTTTGATAGCCTCTTCAAATGAGTCTCGAGTGAGTTCGACTTCGGCGAGGCCGTGTTCCTCGCTCCCGATCTTCTCTGAGACGACGTTGAGCTTGGAGAGGCGCTTTTTGGTATCTTCGGACGCGGCGAGGAGTCGCCTTCTCTGCGCGGCGTCGAGGATAAGTTCTCTTCCGTTCTGCTCACGATACTTCTGCCCGATGAGATCGATTAGAATCTCGTCGAAATCAGATCCGCCAAGATGGCGCGCCCCTTCGCTAAGGAGGATATCGATTTTGTCACCATCGATATCGAGAATCGTGATGTCGAGTGTTCCGCCCCCGAGGTCGTATACAAGAATTCTGCCCCGAACCGATTGGGTGTGGGCATAATAGAGGGCGGCGGCAGTTGGCTCGTTGACGACTCGTTTTACCGTCAGGCCGGCAAGCCGACCTGCGGTAACGGTGGCCTTTCTGGCCAATTCGTTAAAGTTAGCCGGTACCGTGATGACGACGTCTTCGATGTGGCCGATGATGTTCGCGCAATCTTTTCGGAGTTTTGAGAGAATGAGCGCGGAGATCTCGGTCGGAGTCCACTTTTCGCCATCGATATTGACAACAAACGAGGGATCGTCCATGTGCTTCTTGATGTGACGAACCGTCCGTTCGGGGTCACCGCCGTCCTTTGCGGCGGAACCAATCAGTTTTATCCCTTCAAAACGATCAAAAAAGACGACCGACGGGGTTAATCGCTCCCCATCCGCGTTCGGGACAATCTCCGGATTTCCGTCTGAACGGACATGGGCCAGCGCCGAGGTACTGGTGCCGAGATCAATCCCGACATACATCGCTTTGTTTTCTGACATTTGGTTTCTTTCGGGAGGGAGTGGCGTGAGTAATCGTGATGCGATGGAAGATAGATCACAAATCGATAAAATCTATAAATAGAATAAATTCAATATTTTATTCCTTTCATGCTCATGAAACGACCACCTCAGCTTTGCGGATGATAACATCCTTTGATCCATCCTGATAGACGTAGCCAGGGCGTAGCGTTTCTACGACGAGAGAATTGTGGGAGGTCGATCCTTTGCCGTTCGTAACCGGGTTTTTCGGGGCCCCGTTTTGCAGCGGGACCAGTTTGATGCGTTTCCGCTCTGCTACAGAAAGAACCGTTCCGGGTTCGAGGTCGAATTGCTTGACGGAGTGATCGTGGAGGAAGTCCACAAAGCTACGTTTCAGGATGGCAAGCTGTTCAGCGACCTTCGGATAACGCCACTTATTGTCGTAGCGCTTCGTGAGATCATCGAGGAGGTCGAGCTTCGTGATAAGCTTGCGATAGAAATCCTCGCGGGAGAAATCTCCACTTGTCGTGAGTGCCTCCACTTGTCCGCTGAAGACGTCGCCTCGGCTCAGGATGTTCTGCTGGCGTTTTCTTTCTACTGCCTGTTCCATCTCAGACTCCAACTTCCTGAGTGACTGGATGCGCCGCTCAGCTGCCGTAATTGTGTCGGTGAGTTTGGATTCCTGATCTTTCGATTCATTGCACCGCATCTGGACGGAGTCCAGTTCCGAGCGCGCGACATTGAGGCCGGCTTTCAGCTCTTCCCGCTCCCGCAGAAGAGCGTCCTTCTGCGCCTGGAGTTCGCGGTGGCGCAGTTGGAAGTCCTTCATCCCCGAACTAAGACTCGAAAGCTCGGCATCGATTGTCTTCTTCTTGGTTGTGGCTTCCAGGATCTGTTCGCGAATCTTATTCAGGTTCGCGTCTTCGCTGGCAAGGGTGAGTTTTTCCTCGCGGAGCGTTTCATAACGTTGCTCCCAATCCCGCAACTCGGAATGATAGCGCTGATCCTGCTCTTTGGCGGTGGCGATAAGGCGGGCAATTTCCTCTTTGGCGGTGGTGAGCGCCGCTTCGGATTCTCCACGGAAAGTCTTCTCCTTGTCCAGCGTGCTTCGCGCGCTTCCGAGGTGATTCCAGTTGGCGTGGAGTGCCTTCGAGAACCCCTCTTTGGTCGTCTGAAAATCCTTTAGAACCTTATGACGGGCCTCGATTTCATCACGTAAATGAATTTCGAGATCTTCGATCCTTTCGGAGAGTTTCTCAATTTGTCCGTCTCGAAGGTTTAGTTCGTCTTCGAGTCCGTTTCGGCTCAGTTCGATCTCCTCCCGTGAGCGAATGACTTCGCTGAGATTATCCTCGGCAGCGGAAAGTTTGGCATTACCATCAGCAATAAGCTTTGCCTGAGCGGCAGCACTTTCCTCGCGCGCTTTGCGAAGTGCCTCGGACATGCCGATGCGTGTATTCGACAGTTCGACTTCAAGCCCTTCCTTGTGACCCCGTTCGCTGCGAAGCTCGGCGAGAAGTTCGTCGGTTTCGTTCGCGTGCTTGCTCAGGAGTTCGGCCTCGGATGATTTGAAGCGTGCAATTGTGTCGGCAAGGTCTGTTCGAAGTGATTCAACTGCCTTTGCGTGACTTTCTGCGAGGGCGGATTCTTCGGCGAGTCGTGAGGAAAGCTCGCCACGCTTCTTCTCGGTGTCGGTGAGAAGATTCCTTGTCGAGAGTGTTTCGCTTTCCATCTCGAGAATTCGCTCGCTGAGGGCGAGGATGCGTTCGTCGGCCTGGCGTTTTGCCTCCTTCGTCAGGTTAAGTTCGCCCTCGAGCTGGCTTCGCAGGCGCTCCGCTTCGGCCGACTTGCGTTGCCGCTGGCTTATGTCGGCCTGCAGCGTGACGACCTGCTCATGCTCGCGCCGGACCGCTTCCGACTCGTTCTCACGCAGCTCGGTTTCAAGTTTTGCGATCAGAGTCCGACTGGCGATCAGAGCCATGGACTCTTCTTTGATGCGGGCGGCCAGTTCACTGTTGCTGGCTTCGGCCTTTTCCAGGCGGCGGGCGAGGAGGCCCTTGCTGTGGTTCATCTCCTCCTCAACCTCTTTTGCCTTGCGATTGGCCGATTCGGCCTGATCAAATTGTTCTTTCAGTCGCTCAAATGCACTGCTGAGTGATAGTTTCTCTTTAATGGCTTTGGCCGCTTTCTCTTCGGAGGCGTCACGAGCGGTGACGGATTCGCCGAGTTCGCGCTTCAATTTCTGCACCATATCGCTTTCGGAACGCGAGTAATGTTGCTCACGTTCCGCCATTTCGCGGTCTTTGCCGCTGAGCGACTGCTTGAGGTCTTCCACCTCTTTGACGAGCTGGTTGGACCTGGTGCGCGCCGTCTCGAGTTCTTCGGAAATCTGGGCCCGTTCGGCAGACTCACGATTCAGCTCGGCCTGGAGGCGGCCATTGTTACGGGACGTTTCCTCGTTGCGTGTCTTGAGTTGATCCGCCTCCTCCCGAAGAGTATCGAGGTTCTTGCCGAGGTTCACCAGATTCGACTTGTGTTCCTCATTCTGAGACAGGAGATCTCCCGCCCTGACCCGCTCCGACCCGAGGGATGACTCCAGTTCGGCGATTCTACTTTTCAGGGTTTTCTCGATTTCGCCGAGAGACTGTTCCGAGCTTTCTTTGTTTTTCCTGAGATCGACGCGAAGATCGTTTGCCTCGGCTTTCGCTGCCTGAAGGGCCGTTATCTGGCTCTTGAGCTGTTCCTGCACTTCAAGATGTTCCGCCTCAAGGATCTTGAGTCTAGCCCGAACCTCGGAAGCTTCACGAACCGCGTTTGTTCCACTGCTCAGCAACTCGGCGAGTTCGCTCCGGAGTGAAGCCCTTTCGATCTCGCTGCTGCCGACGAGTCTTTGAGCTTCTTCGAGTTGTTTGTTAGTGCGGGAGATCTCCACGGAGGTCTCATTCACCCGGGTATTCAGAACGGCGATTTCCTCCTGGAGTTTCGCCACCTCTTCCGCCGATTTTGCCGATGATTCAGCGCTGATCTTTTCGAGTTCAAGCGAAAGCCGCTCGGCCTCCGCCCGGCCCGACGCAGCCAGAGTGGTCTGGGTCTCCAGGGACTCGCGAAGGCGTTCATTTTCAGCAGCGTTGCTCTTCAACTGAATGTCCAATGCGTTTACACGGCGGTTCGTCTCTTCCAATTCCCCGAGAGAGGCTTTCTCGCGGAGATCGGCAGCTTCGCGGGCACTCCGGGTGGACTCGAGCTCGGACTTGAGCGCTTCGAGTTCTTTTGCGACTTTTCCCGCCTTCTTTACTTCACCTGCGGCGCTGATTACTTCCTTGTTCTTCTCGTTGAGCGTTGCTTTCAGGGTTGCGATCTGTTCGGTCTGCTTGGCAAGTGTTGCCTCGGCCGATTCCCGGGATTTGCAGAGTTTCGCGTTTTCTTTCTCCAGGTTCTTCAGTGCAGCGAGTCGCTCTTTTCGTTCACCGGCGGTCTCCGCCTTGAGCGTGCTGAGCTCTGATTTGATCGTGCCTGCCGCAATGATCGCGGCCGCCAATTCGCTGGCAAGACCGGATTTGTCTTTCTCAGCCGCTGCGGTGAGGGCGTCGATTTTCTCCTGGAGGCTGGACAATTCGCCGCGCTGCGATTCGAGTTCGACCGTCTTTGCATTCAGCTCCTGCTCAAGCTTGCCGCGTTCTTTTTCTGAAAGGATTTTCGTCGACTCCAATTCGCTGGCAAGGCCGGATTTTTCTCTCTCAGCCGCTGCGGTGAGGGCGTCGATTTTCTCCTGCAGGCTGGACAATTCGCCGCGCTGCGATTCGAGTTCGACCGTCTTTGCATTCAGCTCCTGCTCAAGCTTGCTGCGTTCCCTTTCTGAAAGGGTTTTCGTCGACTCCAATTCGCTGGCAAGACCGGATTTGTCTCTCTCGGCCGCTGCGGTGAGGGCGTCGATTTTCTCCTGCAGGCTGGACAATTCGCCGCGCTGCGATTCGAGTTCGACAGTCTTTGCATTCAGCTCCTGCTCAAGCTTGATACGTTCCCTTTCTGAAAGGGTCTTCGTCGACTCCAACTCGCTGGCAAGACCGGATTTGTCTC
>JAGNMT010000607.1 GCA_017991025.1 Verrucomicrobiales bacterium | reverse complement strand
CAGGCACCATAACGACCGGACCAAGGGCTTCTCGAAAGGGGAGGCTGACCGAATGCTGGGTGCTCTCACCGCGAACCTCGGCGTGGGCGCACTGATCCTGGAGAGTGTCGACTGGCCCGATGTTCACAGCCTCGCCGAACAACTTTCGGCAAAATACACCATGACCGGCGGGCATCGCCCTTTGGACATCCTGCATTTGGCTACCGCCAGGCACCTTAAACTCGAAAAGTTCCTTACCTTTAACGGGAACCAGAAGAAGCTTGCCGAAGCCGAGGGTTTTGCGGTTCCCTGGTAGACCGTCAACCAGAGCGCATTTGAGTCTGGCCCGCGGATTGACCTGTTGGCGAATCGCAGGCAATATCCCTGATATGAACCGCCTCAAGTCTCTTCTCTTTCTCTCGATCCTCACTTCCACCGTCTCCCCCCAGGCTGCTGAATGGACCATCAAAACCGTCGCCGGCACTGGCAAACAGGGCTTCAGTGGGGATGGTGGCCCGGCGATTCAGGCGGAGATTGACAATCCTTTCGGCATCGTTCGCGGGCCCGACGGGGCCCATTACTTTTGCGAATACACCGGCCAGCGCATTCGGAAAATCAGCGCCGACGGGACGATCAGCACGATTGCCGGCACGGGCAAAGAGGGCTACAGCGGCGATGGAGGACCTGCCCTCGAGGCCACTTTCAACAAACCACATGAGCTTCGCTTCGACGCGGCGGGTGATCTCTACATCGTCGACATGGTGAATCATGCGGTTCGCAAGATCGAGATGAAGACGGGCACGATCACCACCTTTGCGGGTACGGGCAAGCCGGGTTACAGCGGCGATGGAGGACCCGCCGCAAAGGCGCAATTCAAGCAGCCCCACAGCATTCAGTTCGGGCCCGGGGGCGATCTATATATCTGCGATATCGGCAACCATGCCATCCGCCGCATTGAGATGAAAACCGGGACCATCTCCACCTTTGCCGGAACCGGTAAGGCGGGCAATACCCCCGACGGTGCCCCCATCGCCGGGACGCCGCTGAAAGGACCTAGGTCACTGGATTTCGACAAGGATGGCAATCTCTGGCTGGCGACCCGCGACGGGAATCAGGTCTTTAAGTTCGATCTCAAGGCCGGTAAAATCCATCACATCGCCGGTACCGGCAAGACTGGTTTCACCGGCCACGGTGGTCCCGCGAAAGAGGCGGACTTGAGCGGCCCGAAAGGCATCTCGATCGACAGCTCCGGAAACATCTGGCTCGCCGACTGCGAGAGCCACTCCATCCGCATGATCGATGCCCGCAACGGCAGAATAGAACTCATCGCCGGCACCGGTAAAAAAGGAAACGGGACTTCGACCGATCCGCTTCAGTGCGAAATGGCGCGACCTCACGGAGTTTATGCTGATGAGGATGGCGGCATTTACATCGGTGATAGCGAGTCGCACAAGGTTCGTGTCCTCAGGAAGCAATGAGTTTTACCTCTCGCAATTGGTTAGCCTCGATTCTCTTAGTATTCGTTGCCGCGTCCCAAAACGGATGTGATCGCCCTGACAAACCCACCTCAGACGCCAATCTCCCGCGCCTGCGTGAGCTCGATTTCTCCCCTTTCGAAAAGGGCCTCGAAGCGCTGCCTGAGAAACGAGTCACCACGATCCTGTCGCTCGTCACTGATGCGACGATACCCGAAGTCCAGACGGCTTTCGAGAATGGTCTGCTCACATCAGAGGAATTGACGCTGTTTTTCCTGCGTCGCATCAAACGCCACGATGACGACCTGCGCAGTTACACGGAATTAAACCCGCTCGCTCTCGAAGAGGCCCGGAACGCGGATCGCCTTCGCGCCGCCGGAGAGGTGCGCGGCCCCCTGCACGGCATCCCTATTAATCTCAAGGACAACATCGGCACGACCGCCCCGATGCACACCACGGCGGGAGCGGAGATCCTGTTGGAGCATTCCCCGGTGAAAGAGGCGGTGCTGGTGACTCAATTGCGCGAGGCCGGAGCGGTGATCCTCGGGAAAGCCGCCCTCTCGGAACTCGCCGGCTCCCTGACGACGGAACCCCCGGGATACAACGCGGTCAGTGGCATCGGGGTCAATCCCTATGGAAAGGATTTTCCCGTTTCCGGCTCCAGCAGCGGGTCCGGTATTTCGGCGAGTGCTTATCTTACGATGGTGAGTGTCGGCACGGAAACCTCGGGTTCTCTCATTTCGCCGGCGTCGATGAATGGCGTCATCGGCATGAAGCCGGGTCTCGGTCTCGTCAGTGGAGAGGGAATCATTCCCCTGATCCGTTTTCAGGATTCCGCTGGTCCGGTGGCGCGCCATGTGATGGATGCCGCCATCCTTCTTGCCGTGATTGATGCCACAGAGGTGGACTACGCCGCCGGATTGGATGCGAAAGCGCTTGAAGGTGTCGCCGTCGGTGTGCTTCGTGTCGGGATCATCGGTAAAGGAGGATCGGACGAAACGTCGGAATGGCTGGCCTTGATTGATCAGGGACTGAGCAAGGCCAAAGCCGTAAGTCGGGATGTGGCGGAGACCTTTGACGGGAAACCCGAGTTGTTGCCCCTCATCTTTCTCGGCTTGTCAGAGGACACCATCGGCTACATCTCTTCTGCAGGAGCCCCGGTCAAAACCCTGGCCGACCTCAAAGCCTACAATGCCGCAGAGCCGGTGACACGGATTCCGCGAGGGCAGAATATGATTGAGGTGGGCACGCAAATTCTGGCCGCAATTGTCACAGAGACCGGAGTTGGAGAGGAGCATTTGGGGCCGTTATATAAGGAAGCCGCCCAGGAGGCCCGCGAAAGAGCGTCGGCACTTCTGGCGAGGACCTT